>JAYUCQ010000091.1:0-14632 GCA_043740265.1 Hyphomicrobium sp. | reverse complement strand
GAGCCAGCCGCAAACGAGGAGACGCAGCCAGCGATGAGCATCGCCAGGGCCGCGATTGGCAAAGCGCAAAAGCGCATGCGCGTCATGTTGAGAGCGTCCACCAAAGTCTGCCCCGCACGGCCATCTGTTCACGTCACGCTTGTTTCAGCATGCGTCAGAACCGATTCCAAGGACTATGGTGAGCGCTAGCCCGCGAAAAGTTCTGGCCCGCGAGAAGTTGTGGCCCGTTACAAGATCCGGCCCGTTAGAAAATCCTGAAATTATCGATCATCAGATTGTTTTCGTTGATACCTTTGAGGCGGATCGTGCCGCCGTCGTGAAGGGTAATAATCGTGTCGGCACCGGACTGGTGCATGTGCTGGGTGAGATCGTCGTAACCGGTAAAGCCAGTGCCTCTGAGATCGAGGACGTCTTTGGCCGCGATGAGATAATTGCCGGTCTCGAAATCGTTGATTTGATCGTGGCCGTTGCCTGGACGGAATACGAAGGTGTCGCTGCTGGCTTTGCCGGTGAAAATATCGTCGCGATGAGTTCCGGTCAGCTGGTCCGGTCCTGGCGTGCCAACGATCACGTGGGGCTTGCTTTGGTCTTGAGCGACTTTAAAGGCAACGGTTGCCGTGCTGGTGCCACCATGGCCGTCTGAAACCGTGTATTTGAATGAAGCTGGTCCCGAGTAATTAGCCTCGGCCTTAAACAGTACGCCGCCGTCGGCAGTTCGTACGGCGGTGCCGCCCTTGGCGGCGCTCACCGACAAAATCGCCAGATGGTCGCCGTCAAGGTCAGTGTCGTTTTTTAAAAGGTCCGCCGCTGTCAATTTTAAGCTGCTGCCGGCTTTGGCACCGAAGCTAAAATCAGCATGGGCCACCGGCGCGTCATTCACAGCGGAAATTTGCAATGTGAATTGCTTCTCAACCGGTGCGGATAGCCCATCGGATGCGGTCAGCGTAAAATGATCGCTGCCATTGGCGTTGGCAGTTGGGGTGTAAACAAAGCTGCCGTTGTCTTTGATGACGATGCTGCCTTTGGCCGGACCAGCGCCTGCCTTGACATGATAACCGACCAAATCATGGTCGATGTCGGTCGCCGTGATGCGCCCCGACGTGGCCCGGTCCTCGATCGTATTGGCGACGCTGCCGGATACGATGACGGGTGCCGCGTTGTGCTGGATTGCGATGTCGAACGCCGCTTCAGACGTGCCGCCATGACCGTCGCTGATACGGTAATCGAAATGGACATGACCATCACCAACGGCAGCCCGTGTAACAACGACGTTGCCATGGCCATCGAGTACGGCTATGCCGCCCGCAATGCTGAACAGACTGGAAACGGATAAATGACCGCCATTGCCGTCAGTATCGTTATCAAGAAGTGCAGCAACAGGAATTGAGACTTTGTCCGGGCCGGCATAGGCATATTGGTCATCATGCGCGACCGGCGCTGTGTTGCGGGTCACGACGGCAGCCGCGGCCTTGGCGGCCAATTGCGCGGAGGTCCAGGCTCCGCCGGATGCAAACTGGATGCCTTCGATGTTTGGCCGGGCACCGGTGAAATAGTCTTTGACTGTGAGGCTGCCGCCGTCGGCGAAGGTCAGCGTCAGATCCGGCATGTGATCGGGATGGCGCACAAAGCCAACGTCGGCTGCCTTGAGTTGTCCCGCCAGTACGATAACATCAGGTTTTCCGGCAGCGGATCCGGTCTCAATGATGGTATCGCGGCCATCGCCGATCTCATAGACATAACCGTCACCGCCATTGCCGCCGATCAAGGTGTCGTCGCCGCCGTCGCCTGCCAGCGTGTCATCGCCGTCGCCGCCTGAAAGAATGTTGTTGTAGGCGTTGCCTTCCAGCGTGTTGCGCAAGCCGTTGCCTGTGCCGCGAATGGCCGTGCCTTCAAGCGTCAAGTGCTCAACGTATTGACCCAATTGGTAGTTGATCGTTGAGTAGACTTTGTCGAAGCCGCCGCGCGCGGCCTCGATGACTTTATCTCCGGCAGAGTTGACGACGTAGGTGTCGTTGCCACGTCCGCCGCGCATCACGTCGGCACCGGCTCCGCCGTCAATGACGTCGCCACCATCACTGCCGGTAATCGTGTCGTTGCCGCCTTTTCCGGAAATGTGATAGGGCCCGCCGCGCGTCGCGACAATTGTATCGTTGGCATTTGTGCCATCCGTTGCGGGCGGCGGAAGGGCGCGGGCAGTGGTCACTGTGCCGCCGGTCAATCCTTGGGGCGTGTGGGCGTCGGGTCTGGGGTCGAGTGCGTCGATGAACCTGCTGGACGATGTCTCGTTGTGAACGGCGTCTTGAAAGCCGGGATAGTTGAAAAGGCTGTCATAATAGGGGAAGATTGCCGGATTCCATTTCACCGGAAACGTGATGCCGAGGTCACCGTCCGACCAGTCGTGCACCCGCACCTTGGTCTCGGTTTCACTTTCTGTCCGGATAATTGTGGACGATGGGCCAGCCGGTTCGCCCGGGCCGTAGTCGATTGTCGACGACTCCGGATGCCCCTCGAACAGCGTTATTACAAGATCACTGCCGTCCATTTCGTAGGCAACGATACCGCTAAATTCGATGAAGCCTTGGGTCTGATCGTTGCCGGTCACGCCCGTGAAAAAAGGCGTCTGGGTGATGAGGTCATCGATTTTGAAAACTGCGCCACTCAATTGGAAGAGCTCAGATCCTTCATAACCACCGCGGGCAACTTTGAAAAAATCGTAGGGGACATACAGCTTGTCAGCGGAATCGGCGTCGTCGATGATAAATTCCACCGTGCCATCGCCGGTCGACATCGATGATAAAATGAACTTGTCTGCGCCTTCGCCGCCTTGCGCAAACGTCCGGCCAGTACCGCTGACAATCGTGTCATCGCCTTTCCCGCCGTAGAGCTCAATGTCATATCCAGACGGGCTCTGGCCAGTAAACGCAGCCGCAAGCATGCCATCAATGAGGTCATCTCCGTCGTTGCCCTCAACTCCCAAAAGGCCGCCGCCGGCGTAGATTTTGTCGCCCGATTGAGAGCCTGAAAGCCATTCGGCGGATTTAACCCAATACCCGGCGTCCAGTCCTTCGTTGGCTAGCGCTTGCACCGAGATGATGTTGTTTGACGTGACGTTGACGAGCAAAGAAGTGCTGCCGGCAGAAAAGCCAAGCTGGTCGCCGCGGCCGCCGGAATTGCCTTTCAAGTCGAGTTCGACCGGCTTCTCGATCAGATCGACGCCGGGGCCACCGATGACGGTGTCGCTATGTTCGTCCCAGGTTATTTTTTCAATGGAAAATAACTCGTCGGTACCATTGGAAAATGTCGCGGTAAAATCAGCAATCTTGTTTTCAACAACATGGTCGGGCGTTGTGATTTCGACGTGCCCGGCGCCAGAATAGTCAACGGTATCTGTGCCGTCTAAGGCATAGCTCAGCCGGGGCTGACCGCCGTTGAGGATGTTGCTTCCGGTTGACCAATGGATGATATCGTCGCCGCGTCCGCCGTAGAGCTTGTCGAGCCATATCCCGCCCGAAGATCCGTGCAACGTATCGCTGCTCTCGCCTCCGGCAACGGTGGTGAAATCATAGGTCGTTTTCAGGTTGTCGCTGCCGGTTGTACCGAGGATTGTTTCGGGCCCTGGCGAAAAGCGGACACCGAACGGCATCAGGTTGTTCAAGTCGATGCCAACCGAGTGCAGAACGGAAGCGATGAGTGACGTCGAATTGATCGTCGGTGAGACAGAGAACGGGAATGAATATGCAATGTAGGGGAATTTTTGCGCTTCGATGTCGGCGGCATAGTGTGTAATGGCATTCCACATGGCATCGGCGGACGGCCCCGACGCGATGATGCGGGAGCCGCGCTGCTCCGGTGTGCCGATTTTGGCGACCAGTTCATCCCGGCCAGCTCCGTTGGATGTGCCGAGCGTGGTGTGGCCGTCTTGGCCGCTTGCGCCGAGTGTTGCTGAACCTAACGATCCGTCTTGGATGCCTTCGAGGACAAACCAATAATCTTGCCGGTCAATCAGATCCGTTTCGTCTTGAAAAACCAGTTGTAGATGATCGAAGCCGAAGAACCCGAGTAAGTAGCTTTTGACTGGAACGGCTTCGACGCGGATCGTACCCATTACTGTTCCCCCGGCTGCCGGCCCAGACTGCTGAGCCAAAACAAAGTTCGGCGGCGGCGGACAATCTGCCTCTAAAAAGAGCTGCCACAGCCGCCCATCCGCGCCGGTCCAAGTATTAGTTAATATCTATTTGATTGCAACCAAAGATGGATCAGTGCGTAGAAAGATTGTGTTAAAATCGGCTTTTTACGCCGTCTTTACGTGTGTCAACCCCATTAGGTTGTGCCTATTGTGAGAGCAGGTATTCGTGCCGGCTGTTTGCCGCGTGTTGCTTGACGGCGTTTGCCGCTGACCGCATAGCTTTAGTGCGAACAGCCGCGGTCAACTGTGCCGGCCCCGTAGCTCAGCTGGATAGAGCAACGGTTTCCTAAACCGTAGGTCGCAGGTTCAAATCCTGCCGGGGTCGCCAATTCAGACCAGGGGCAAACCCTTTTTGAGAGGATTGACGGGCATATGGGCGCCAAGATCGACGTGGCGATTGTTGACCAGAACCCCGTCGTGCGCGCTGGCCTTGAAGCCCTAATAATAAAAGACGGCCGGTTCGGAATTTCGGGCATCTATGCCTCTGGTGCTGCGCTGATCGAAGCGCTGAAAAAAACACCGGTCGAAATCGCGATCGTCGGCTGGGCCCTGCCCGACATGCATGGTTCAGAAGTTCTCGACTGCGTGAAAAAAGACAAGTTGAAGACGCGCGTTATCATCTACACCGGCGAACGCGGGCAAGACGTGCTGCGCCAGTCCATAAAAGGCGGGGCTTGGGGTTTTGTTTCGAACATGGAGGAGCCGCCAGTTCTCCTTGAAGCCGTGGTCTCGATTTCGCGCGGCAGGTTGTCACTGCCCTATGTTGATATTGATCTTTTGAACCACGATCCGCTCGACGGTCTAACCGCGCGAGAGCGTGAGCTGCTGGCAGCCCTCGCCAATGGCTGGACCAATCTGCAGATTGCAGCACGCACCGGAATTACGCGCAATACCGTCAAATATCATCTGAAAAATCTCTACGACAAGCTCAGCGTTTCGAACCGGGCGATGGCGGTTGCGCTCTATATGTCGGCGACCCGTCAAAACCCCTGACGGCCAATATTGCAACGCATCAAATTGCCATGGGTAGCAGCGACTACCCACCCGAACCCTTTTTCCTCCCCATGCGGGTGTTGTGACGCGGCGTTCTCTGCGAGATTGAGAGCGGGTTAATTTTGTCTGACACTTGGACCTGCGGCCGGGGAGTCGGATTTTCAGAAAATTGAAACGCAGCGCGGAGAAACGCCCATGACGGTTACGCCTCATCTTTTTATCCCTGGCCCAACGACGATACCTGACCGCGTTCGTATGGCGATGAACCTGCCCATGGAAGACATGCGCAATCCGGAGTTCCCTAAGTTTACGCTGCCGATCTTTGAAGACCTTAAGAAGGTTTTCAAAATGAAGGACGGTCGCGTTTTCGTTTTCCCGTCGTCAGGTACGGGCGCATGGGAATCCGCGATTACCAACACGCTGGCCGTTGGCGACAAAGTTTTGATGTCGCGCTTTGGTCAGTTCTCGCTGCTTTGGGTCGATATGGCCGAGCGCATGGGCCTTAAGGTCGTGCTCTGCGATGAAGAATGGGGCACGGGCGTTCCGCTTGAAAAGTATGCTGACATCCTCGCCAAGGACACAGCGCACGAAATCAAGGCGGTGTTTGCCACCCATAACGAAACTGCAACGGGCGTGTCGTCTGACATTGCTGGCGTGCGCAAGGCTATGGACGCAGCTAAGCATCCGGCACTGTTGATGGTCGATGGCGTGTCGTCGGTCGGCTCGCTTGATATGCGCATGGGCGAATGGAAAGTCGATTGCTGCGTCTCGGGTTCGCAGAAGGGCTTCATGCTTCCAACCGGCCTCGGCATTCTTGCCGTCAGCCAGAAGGCGCTGGACGCCAACAAAACACTCAACGGCCGCATGAACCGTTGCTTCTTCTCGTTCGAAGACATGATCAAGACCAACGATCTTGGATTTTTCCCTTACACGCCGGCAACGCAGCTGATCCGCGGCCTGCGCACTTCAATTGACATGATCAACGAAGAAGGCCTCGAAAACATTTTCGCACGCCACAAGCGCTTGGCAACGGCAGTTCGCGCTGCAGTCGATGCGTGGGGTCTTAAGCTCTGCGCTAAGGAAGCCAAGTGGCATTCGGATACGGTGTCGGCCATTCAGGTGCCAGATGGCATCGACGCTAACAACGTCTTGAAGACTGCGTTTTACAGGTACAACACATCACTCGGAACTGGGCTTAACAAGCTCAACGGTAAGGTGTTCCGCATCGGACACCTTGGCGCGCTCGACGAATTCATGGTCGGCGGTGTTCTGTTCGCGGTTGAGATGGCGCTCAAGGACGTCGGCGTCAATATCAAGCTCGGCTCGGGTACGGGCGCGGCGGCTGAGTATTTGAGCAAGACAGCAACGAAGTCGGCAACTGGCGTCACGCCAGCCAAGGCCGCTTAATGGTTTCGCGCCTGGTCCTCAGGGCCGGGCGCGACCTCGACCACTTCATAGGCGACACGAGGCATTGGGCAGCATAAGGCTGCACTTCGCCCACATCTCAATCAAAACAATTCTAGGGAAGGTTCCGACTCATGAGCTTCACGCTTTATCCCCTCCGCAAGCAGCGTCTTCAACGCTCTTATCTCGCGGTTCCAGGTTCCAATCCGACCATGATCGACCGGGCTCTCAAGAGCGCCGCCGATTACGTCTTCCTAGATTGCGAAGATGCCGTCGCGCCACCTGAAAAAGAACAGGCCCGCAAGAATATCATTCAAGCCTTGAACGATCTCGACTGGAAAGCTGCCGGCAAAAGCGTGTCGGTTCGCATCAACGGCCTTGATACCCACTATATGTATCGCGATGTTATCGACATCTGCGAGCAGGCAGGTCACAAGCTCGACACGATTTTGATCCCGAAAGTTGGTGTTCCCGCCGACGTCTACACGGTTGAAACCATCGTCAGCCAGATCGAAGTCGCCAAGGGTCTGCCGCACAAGATCGGCACCGAAGCCCTTATCGAAACACCGCTCGGCATGGCCAACGTTGAAGCCATCGCGTCTGCCAACAGCCGCCTAGAGTCGATGCACTTCGGCGTCGCCGATTATTCGGCCTTCAACAAGGCGCGTACCGTTGTCATCGGCGGTTTGAACCCGGATTATCCCGGCGACCAGTGGCACTTCCCATTGTCGCGCATGACCGTTGCCTGCCGCGCCTTTGGCCTTCGCCCGATCGACGGTCCGTTCGGCGGCATCGATGATCCAGAAGGTTATAAAGCTGCCGCCCGCCGCGGTGCTGCTCTCGGCATGGAAGGCAAATGGGCCATCCACCCGTCGCAGATCGAACTTGCCAACGAAATCTACTCACCGACAGCCGCTGAAGTGACCCGCGCTGAACGCATTCTCGTGGCCCTCAAGGAAGCTGAAGCTCAGGGCAAGGGTGCCGCTTCCCTCGACGGTAAAATGATCGACGCCGCATCCGAGAAGATGGCTAACAACCTTCTCGCGACAGCCGCCGCAATAAAAAAAGCTGAAGCCGCCCGCAAGGGCTAAGTTGAGCCTGAACCTTTGACGTCATAGTTTTTGGGAGGTCCACACATGGACATTCACGAGTATCAGGCCAAAGAACTTCTTGCGAAGTTCGGCGTGCCGATCCCGCGCGGCGGCTTGGCTTACAGCCCCGAGCAGGCAACTTATCGCGCCAGCGAATTGGGTGGCACGGTGGTTGTCAAGGCGCAGATCCACTCCGGTGCCCGCGGCAAAGCCGGCGGCATCAAGGTCTGCAAGAACGAAAGCGAAATCGAAGCCGCAGCAGAATCGCTTCTCGGCCGGAAGCTCGTCACACATCAGACCGGCCCCGGCGGTAAACTGGTGTCGCGCCTCTATATTGAAGAAGCGACGAACATCGATAAAGAAATCTATCTCGGCTTCGTGATGGATCGTGCGTCAGAGCGCGTTATGGTCATTGCGTCGGCCGCTGGCGGCATGGACATCGAGGAAATCTCGTCGAAGCAACCTGAAACAATTATCCGCGTCAGCGTTGACCCGGCGGTTGGCATGCAGCAGTTCCAGGCGCGCGAAATCGCCTTTGGGCTCGGTGTCGATCCTGAAATTGTCAACAAGCTGGTTCCGGCGATCATGGGTTGCTATCGCGCATTCCGCGATCTCGACGCCATGATGGTTGAAATCAATCCGCTGGTCATCACCAAGGAAAAGCAGGTCGTGGCCCTCGACGCCAAGATGTCGTTCGATGAAAACGCGCTTTTCCGCCGCCCGCACATTGCGGAATTGCGTGACAAGAGCCAGGAAGATCCGCGCGAAACTTACGCCTCTGACCGCGGCCTCTCGTACGTCGGTCTCGATGGAGACATCGGCTGCGTCGTCAATGGCGCCGGCCTCGCGATGGCAACGCTCGATATGATCAAGCTGGCCGGCGGCGAGCCCGCCAACTTCCTCGATATCGGCGGCGGCGCGTCACCCGAACGCGTCACAAAATCGTTCCGTGCCGTTCTGCGAGACAAGAATGTGAAATGCATTCTGGTCAACGTGTTCGCCGGGATCAACCGCTGTGACTGGGTTGCCAAGGGCGTCGTCGATGCCATCAAGGAACTCAACATCACGATGCCAGTCATTGTCCGCCTCGCAGGCACCAATGCCGAAGAAGGCCGCAAGATCATCGATCAAAGCGGGCTCACCGTGATCAGTGCCGAAACGCTTGCGGAGGCGGCTGCGAAGTCCGTCGTCGCTGCCAAAAAATCCGCGTAACCCTGGAGGACGCCAAGATGGCTATTTTCATCAACGAAAAGACACCGATCCTGATCCAGGGTTTTACGGGCCGCATCGGCACGTTTCACGCCCAGGAAATGATCGAATACGGCAGCAACGTTATCGGTGGCGTTACACCGGGCAAGGGTGGCACCAGCCATCTCGGCCGACCGGTGTTTAACACTGTCAAAGGCGCTGTCGATGAAGCCGGGGCTGAAGCCTCCATTGTGTTCGTGCCGCCGCCGTTTGCCGCCGACGCAATCATGGAAGCGGCAGACGCCGGCATCAAATACTGCGTCTGCATTACCGACGGCATTCCAGCGCAGGATATGATCCGCGTTAAACGCTACATGCGCCGCTATAAAAAAGAACAGCGCATGATCCTGACCGGTCCGAACTGCGCCGGCACGATTTCTCCCGGCAAAGCCATGCTCGGCATTATGCCGGGGCACATCTATTTGCCTGGACGCATCGGCATCGTCGGCCGCTCGGGTACGCTCGGCTACGAAGCAGCTGAACAGATGAAGATTCTTGGCATCGGCATCTCGACGTCGGTCGGTATCGGTGGCGACCCCATCAACGGTTCTTCGCATCGCGACGTGATCGAGCACTTCGAGAACGATCCCGACACCGACGCCATTCTCATGATCGGCGAAATCGGCGGTCCGCAAGAAGCAGAAGCCGGTCTCTGGTCAAAAGAGCACGGCAAGAAGCCGCTGGTCGCCTACATCGCCGGCCTCTCGGCACCGAAGGGCCGCCGCATGGGTCACGCCGGCGCCATCGTCTCGGCGTTCGGTGAATCGGCCGCTGAAAAGGTCGACATTCTCAAGAGCTGCGGTGTCACCATCGCACCGACACCTTCTGAAATGGGTTCGACAATTGCTCAGGTGTTGAGCAAGTTGAAAAAGGTCGCTTAAAGCTTCAGGCGGCCGGGCAAAACATTCGTCTGGCCGCCTCATTCCTCAAGATCGCGCGATGTGCCGTCTCTCCCCCAACACCGCGAAGCGCGGAGAATGTGGTCATGCAAGACAAAGTAATAGTGGCACCATCTGCCAAGCTCGACGAGATTATGCTGAGGGATGAGCTGAAGCGCCTGCGCGCGCAAATCCCTGATAACCCATCGCTCAATCCTATTCTCAATGTTGCGTTCGATCTGTCGCGCAGGCTTGAGGGTGGCGATATTTCCTTCGCTGACATTAAAGGCCTTGCTGGCCGCTTGATGGATCGCGCGTGTGTGCGCCGTGCGCGCCGATTGCGTGAGAAAGTCGGCTATGTCGATCAAGCGACGACGCTGAAAGATTTCACCAGCTACATCGAAAAGACTGCAGCTGAAGCTGCGGGATCGTTGCAGGCCTTTAAAGATCGCTGGTCACGGCCGCGTACCGGCATCGTATTGACAGCGCATCCGACATTTGGCCTCTCCGACGCGCTCTACCGCCGGATGCTCGAAATTGCGGTGTCCGATTCAAAAACAGACTCTGTCGAACTTGGTCTGCCGCACCGGCCGGAGCCGTCGCTGACGCTGCAGCACGAGCACAAGTGTGCCCAAGAGGCGATCCATAATCTTCGCAACGCTTACGAAGAGCTGCTGCACGGCTTTTTCAGCGTTGCGGCGCAGAAATTCGGCGAGGGTGCTTATAAAGTCCGCCCGAGGCTGACGACGTTTGCGTCCTGGATCGGCTACGATTTGGATGGCCGTACCGACATCGCCTGGACGTTTTCGTTCCACGTCCGTCTGCTTGAAAAGCGCGCCGCCTTGTCGGATATCCGCGAGCGTTTTGTCATTCTGAAGCACCGTCTCGACGAGAGCGACGGCGCACAACGCGTTGCCCGGCAAATCGTCGGCAAGCTGGATTTGGGCATCGCCGCGGTCGACGAACAGATCAAAGCCCTTGATGGCGCATCTGGCGATAGCGCTGCGCTGGCAAAGGCGGCCAATATCGTCACAAAGACCGACGGCTACAATCTGTCATCCGTCGAGCCGCTGCTGGCTTTGCTCAACACCCTGATCGATACGGTCGAGGCGCCGCAGATGAAGCGCGCGGTCGCGGCGCTGTCTGGCCTCGTTGACGCAACGGGATTGGGTACGTCACATATCCACCTGCGCATCAACGCGCTGCAATTGAACAACGCGTTTCGTGCCTACGTTCACGAACCGTGGACCCGTGACTTGACGGAAAGTCAATCGCTTGCCCGCATTGTCGAGATGATCCGAACGTGTACGCCCGAAACCGTCAACTTCGAGACGCTGGATCTCGAAACGGCGACGGCTATCCGCCAGTTCGCACTGACGGCGCAAATCCACAAGCACATCGACAAAGAAACGCCGATCCGCTTTCTGATTGCGGAATGTGAATCACCGGCAACGGTTCTCATCGCCGTCTTCTTCGCCAAGCTGTTCGGCGTCGATGGCATCACCGATATTTCGCCGCTATTCGAAACGCCGTCTGGCCTCGAAAATGGGTCGCGCATCATGGAGCGCCTCGTCGAGGAGGAGACCTATCGCGACTACATCAAGGGCCGCAAGCGGATCAGTGTTCAGACCGGCTTCTCGGATGCAGGCCGCTTTATAGGCCAAATTCCAGCAACTTTGGCGATCGAGCGCTACTATCACGGCTTGGCCGCAATGGTCCAGAAGGCTGATCTACCGGGCGTCGAAACGCTGATCTTTTCGACCCACGGCGAATCTATGGGCCGCGGTGCGCACCCCGGCGATCTACATACCCGTCTGCGTTATGTCTTCTCCAATGAAGCGCGCCGCCGGTTCTCTGACGCGCACTTGCCTGTGAAGCATGAAACGAGTTTCCAGGGCGGCGACGGCTATATGTTCTTTGGCCATCGTGCACTGACGATGCGGGCGCTCGCGACCGTCATCATGGATGGCGAAGCACCCGCCGCCGAAAACGATCCGTTTTACACCGAGCAGAATTTCTCGCTCGACTTCTTCCTGCGTTTGCGGGCATTCCAGCAGACGCTGTTTGCCCATGATGGGTATCGCGCGGTTCTGGGCGCATTCGGTCCCAACCTTTTGTTCAGAACCGGGTCCCGGCCGGTTAAGCGCCAAGGCGAACACGCGTCGGATCGCGGCAACCCGGCGCGCATGCGGGCCATTCCAAATAATGCCATCCTCCAGCAATTTGGTTATATCGCCAACGTTGTGGCAGGCCTTGGGACGGCTGTCGGCAGTGACCGCGACCGGTTTTCCAAGCTCGCAAAATCATCGACGCGGTTGCGGACGCTGCTCGGCATGATCGCCTACGGCAAAACGGTGTCGAGCCTGAATGCTATGGGTGCGAACGCGACGGTGTTTGACGCCGGGTTCTGGGCGTCACGCGCTTCTTGGGGCCGCGAGCAGGCCTTGCAAAGTGCATTCCGGACGTTGGCCACGTACCTGCTGCCGGACGACAGGCAGGGTGCCATCAACGAGCTGGTGCATCATCTGCGCCTCGACGCGATCGATCTGCACGCCATTCTCGAAGATCAAAATATCGAGGGCGGCAAGGTTCCGGACGAAAACCGTCTCGAACTCGATTTGCTGCAGGCGATACGCTTGGCGTTGATCATGCGCATCTTTATTCTAGCGGCTCAGTTGCCACGCTTTGCACCGCAAGACGGGCTTTCGCACGGCCAAGTGCTGGAGATGGCGCTGAACCTCGAGATCCCCGAAGTTATCGCCATCATGCGCAAAGCCTTTCCGCACGGATCGAAATCATCGGCTAGTGGCAAAAGTGCCCGTTTCGACGAACAGGCAAGCTATCGTCCGCGCGGCATCGACGACTACGGCCGTCTGGAGACAGAAATTCTCGATCCAATGGAACAGTCGTACGAGTTTGTTCGCGAAATCGGCACCGGAATCTCACATCACTTCGGAGCGTTCGGCTAACCCCCAGTGCGCCCGAAGTCCGCGGCCTGAAGAACAAAGACTTCGCCTTCGCTCGTCTCCGTGTCGAGCCATAGAAATGGCAGGTCTGGTCTTGCGGTTTCGAGCGCGTCGCGAGCTTGTCCGATTTCAACGATCAGCGCGCCGTGCGGCGCCAGATATCGCGGCGCAGCCTTGAGAATGCGGTGGACGAGATCTAGACCATCAACGCCGCCTAAGTGCGCCATTTCCGGCTCGGCTTTGTATTCGGCTGGAAAATTCGCAACCGCGTCAGCCGGCACATAGGGCGGATTGGCGATGATGAGATCATACGCTGCCACGGGAACGTCGTTGAATAGATCCGACGTCAGCACGCTGATCCTTTTATTGTAGCCATAGTCGGCAATGTTGCGGCGGGCGACATCGAGGGCATCAGGCGATAGGTCTGTGGCATCGATGTGGGCGTCCGGAAATGCGTCAGCGGCCAGGATCGCGAGACAGCCGGAGCCGGTGCACAACTCAAGCACGCGCGCGACGTCGACAGGATCGCCAACAGCCGAGGCTAGGCCGTCTTGGCAGAGCAGTTCCCCAATGAAGGAACGCGGCACGATCACGCGTTCGTCGACGTAGAAGCGCCGGCCTTGGATCCACGCGCTGTTCGTCAAATACGAAGCCGGCTTGCGGGTCAGGATGCGTTGTTCGATCAGATCCGAAACCGTTTGCCGCTCGGCCTGCGTCAGCCGGCAATCGAGCCACGGTTCCAGTGTGTCGATCGGCAAATCAAGCGCCGACAGAATGAGGAATGCGGCCTCATCGGTGGCGTTCGTTGTGCCGTGGCCGTAGGTCAGCTTCGCGCGATTGAACCGGGTAACGCCATAGCGCCACCAATCCCGAAGCGTGGTCAGGTCGTCGATGGGGGAATTGCTGGTGCGCGCGGTCACATGATGATCCAATGAATTCGAGTAGAACCCCCCTGCAACGGACGCACTACTGGGGCCGTTTTGCTGCCATGACTCTAATTTAGCAAGACCTTGAATTGGCGAGGCCTTGTGGGGCGAATTAAATCAATTGACGTTAAGCGCTTGCGCCGCAGCTTTAGTCTCGGCAGGGTTGCCCCGATAACAGGCCGCCCGATAACAGGCCGATGGTCCAACAAATGTCGCGAACTGATTTTCTGGGTCTTATGGCATTAGCAATCGCCGCCGCATTTGCCGTGACATGGCCATATCGCGATAACTGGGTCCGGTCTGCCGCCAATCAGACGATGGTCCGCCCGCTGGCGCAAGCTAAGACGTGGCGCTATCAGCTCGACCATATCAACATCGCCGAACTTGCGGCCGATCCCTCAGACCTGCTGGTAATCGACTACGCCAAGGCGGAAGGCAAACAGCCGCTGACTGGTGCCGATGTGGCGCGCATTAAGGTCAGGCCGGATGGCCGTCCGCGCCTGGTCGTTGCCTACTTGTCCGTCGGCGAGTCTGAAGAATTCCGTTACTACTGGAATGCAGCATGGGCGCAATCGCCGCCCGACTGGCTTGGCGAAGAAAACTGTGCATGGCCTAAGGCGCACCGCGTCCGCTATTGGACAGACGGCTGGAAAGCAATCAATTACCGCGCGCAGGATTCCTATTTGCGCCGCATTATCGCGGCCGGATTTGACGGCGTCTATTTGGACCGCGTTGACATCTTCGAGACATTCGAGAAAGAGCGCCCGTCAGCCCGGCAAGAGATGATTGCGCATGTTGCCGAACTCGCGGCCGCAGCGCGGCGGATAAAACCCGGATTTTTGATTATTCCGCAGAACGCCGAGTCGCTTCTCGATAATGCGAACTATCGTATGGTTATCGATGGCTTGGGCAAAGAGAGCCTGCTGCACGGGGAAAAGGA
>JAYUCQ010000090.1:0-2404 GCA_043740265.1 Hyphomicrobium sp. | reverse complement strand
CTGAAACCTACGACGGCTGGTTGAACGACATCGGCGGCCAGCACGTCACGGAAGCTGACGTCCTAGCAGCCATCGACGGCGCGGGGTCTGGCCGAGTGCCGGAAGGTAACGTTGGCGGCGGCACCGGCATGATTTGCTACGAGTTCAAAGGCGGAACCGGCACATCCTCCCGCTCTGTAACGATCGACGGCACGCGCTACACCGTCGGCGCACTCGTGCAGGCCAACCACGGCTTGCGCGACTGGCTGACGGTTTGCGGCGTTCGGTTGGGTGAAAAAATGCCGGGCCATAAAGTCTGGGACAAGGAAACTGGGTCAATCATCGTGGTCATCGCCACCGACGCACCGCTGATACCAACGCAGCTCGAACGCTTGGCGCGCCGCGCTTCGATTGGCATTGGCCGCGGCGGCACTCCGTCGGGCAACAATTCGGGGGATATCTTTCTGGCGTTCTCAACCGCCAACGACCCCGGCCCGCTGCCGGAAAAACGCCGCATCAAATTTGACGCCGTCGGCAACGAGGTCCTCGATCCGCTTTTCCTCGCGACTGTCGAAGCCGTCGAAGAAGCCGTGCTCAACGCGCTGATTGCGGCTGAAACCATGACCGGAAAACATGGCCGCCGGGTCGAGGCGATCGATCATGCAGAGTTGACGAAGCTGGTGGGCGTAACGCCGCGCTAGTGCGCTGACGACTTCAGCCCTGCGGAACGATCAACGCTGGCAATGAAAGCATCAACGTCGCGTCTGAATTTTTCATAACTGTAGAGCTTCCAGGTCTCATACAGCAACTCGCCCGGCCGCGGCCGCTCACCAATGCGGGCCAACGACAACGGCTGAAGTTTCTGGTGGCCGTCAGAAAAATAATCCCACGCCATCAGCGGCCCGATTTTTATAATCGTTGTGGGCTGACTGGCGTAAAATCTCAAATAGCCGAGATAGGTGAGCCTGCGGGCCCAAGGGATCTGCGACCGCATCACTGGCCCGTTGGCATCGAGCGGCGCAGCCCAGGTGGCGATCAAACGACCGCCGGGGGCCCGGTACAGCGGAAACTGCCAGCTTGCGTCGAGCACGTTCAGATGCTGAGCCAGCATGACGCCCAGAACATGCCCGGCGTCGTGATCGTTGTGACCGCCCTCATAGGCATGGGTAACGACGCGATCGGCTCCACCGGATTCAGCAACGCGCCGCGTCAACGCCTCAAAGCATTTTGTGAAATTCCCGGCAAGGGTTCCGTCCGCTATGCCAATTTCAGTGCCAAGGAAATGCACATCAGACGCGGCAACGCCGAGGCGGCTTAAAACTTCGGCGCTTTCCGCATTGCGCGTTTCAGGCCGCACCTGCTTCCAAGCGCCATTGGTCAGATAAATGCAAACCGCACGCTCGCCCCGCGCCAACGTTGCCGTGAGTTCGTGAAAGACGCCAAATTCATCGTCTTGATGGGCGAAAAGAAAAGCAGTTGTCACGGAACGTCCCTCAGCCTCAGCGGCAATCGAGACTACACATACGCGCAGTTGCATCCGGCTTCCAAGGGCCAGCGGCGGCAAAACATTGAATACCACCGATGCGCAAAGCGACCGGCACGGTCAAATCGGGTTCTAGGGGCGAATTCAGCGGGCAAAAATCAGAACCGCGTCGTCAATTCAGTCAGCCAGGCGGGAGACGCCTCCACCAGAAAAGCCTCAAGATGCTTGTCGAGCCCTGTCAAAATCGAAAGCCCGATCACAAGCAAGATGCCGCCCAGCAGAATTTTACCCGTGCTGCCTGCCGACATAAGCCGGCCGCGCCAGTTCAGCAGCGTTTGGCGCGACAGGGTACCAAGGACGAGCAGGGGAAGCGCTGCGCCGGCGCCAAATGCGCCCATGACCAATGCAACCTGCAAGAGATCCTTGCCTTGCGACGCCAGCACGGAGGCCGCGCCCAATGTTGGACCAACACAAGGGCTCCAGACCGCGCCGAGCAGCAAGCCAAGCGCAAACTGACCGTTCAGACCTGAAGTCCTAAATCCGCCGAAGCGACTGTCGGCCCAGCCGCTGATGGGACCCGCTGCACCGGCGAAAGCGACTTGAAACCGCGGCACGACCAGAACCAAGCCAGCCGCGATGAGCAGCAACGCAGCGGCTTTGCGAAACAAGAAAGCGTCCAACCCAATGCCGAAGCCAATAGTCGCAACGAACATGCCAATCGCGACGAACGACAGCGCCAGCCCAGCCGCCAGAGCAACTGGGCCAAAGCGATGTTCGCTGACAGCGGTTCCAAGCACGACGGGCAGCAAAGGCAGAACGCACGGCGACAGCGCTGACAAGATCCCGGCCAAAAATGCAAAGACGAAGCTGCTCGACGCCACGTTGTGATACTCGCTTACTTGATGGCGGACGCCAGCACGGCTTCAATCGCCTCGGGCTGCG
>JAYUCQ010000089.1:0-2405 GCA_043740265.1 Hyphomicrobium sp. | reverse complement strand
AGAAGATTGCCTTCCGCGCCGCCAAGGAATTGAAAGAGTCGGTCTAAGCAACCGCCTTTTTCTTTAACGAAAGAGCCGCCTCCCAGGGGCGGCTTTTTTGTTTTTTAGCGCTGGCGGCCGGCTCGACGAAGGAGAGTCGCCAGCGCCAGGGAAAGCCCTAATCACTCGCAAAATAATTGCTGATGAAGCGGCCGTAGATGGCGGTCAGAGCGCTTAGGTCGGCAACGCTTGTGTGCTCGTCCACTTGGTGGATGGAGGCGTTGACGAGGCCAAACTCCACAACCGGGCAATGGTCTTTGATGAAGCGGGCGTCCGACGTGCCACCACCCGTCGTCAGTGCGGGCGTTCGGCCGGTGACGGATTTGATGGCGTCCTTCAAGGTTGAAACCAAGGGTCCAGGCTTGGTGACAAAGACGTCGCCGGTTCCTGAAAATGTCAGATCGAATTTGGCACCGAGTTCGGCTGCGGCGGCCGCCGTCGCGTCGTGCACCCAGGCTTCGATTTTCGGGCGCGTCCAGGTGTCGTTATAGCGGACATTGATGCTGGCGCGGGCCACACCCGGAATGACGTTGCTTGCGGTGTTGGGCACCGATATCACCGTCACCTGCAAATTCGAGGGCTGGAAGTTGGCTGTTCCGTCATCAAGCTTGGCTGAACACAAGCGGTCGATGATGCGCGCCAGTTTCGGCACCGGATTGTCAGCGATGTTGGGATAGGCGGAATGCCCCTGGCGGCCGTGAACAACAAGCTCAGCGTTGAGCGAGCCGCGCCGCCCGATCTTGATTTCATCGCCGAGGGCCTTGGGGTTTGACGGCTCGCCGACGAGGCAAGCGTCGATGACTTCGTCGCGGGCTTTCAGCCAGTGCAGCATCTTGGCGGTGCCGTTGATCGACGGGCCTTCTTCGTCGCCGGTAATCAAAAACGATAGCGAGCCGCGCTTCAGGCTGCCATGTTTCCTGAGGTGCTGCAGCGTCGCCGCGACGTAAGCCGCGACACAGCCCTTCATGTCTACAGCGCCGCGACCGTAGAGAATGCCGTCGTGGATTTCACCGCCAAAAGGCGGAAATTTCCAAGCTGCCTCGTTGCCAACAGGCACAACGTCGGTGTGGCCTGCAAAGCAGAGATGCGGCCGCCCGCTTCCAAGCCGCGCGTAGAGGTTGTCGATGTCCGGCGTGCCGGGCTCTGAAAACGGCAGCCGGTGACAGACGAAACCCGCCGGCTCAAGAACGTTTTGCAAAAGCGTCAGCGCGCCACCCTCGTGCGGCGTTACACTTTCGCAGCGGATCAGCGCTTGGGTGAGCGCTATTGGGTCTGTCGGATCAAAGGTCATGAGGTAACCGGTTTATGCGGCGGCGCCGGGATCGGCAACGGTAAATCGCGGCCGCCTTCGAGGCTTTGGATGATTGTAATTTTCTGCCAGATCTTGCTGGAAAGATCGGATGTCAGCCGTTCGATGTCGCCGACGGTATCGACAACGACGGGGTCGCTCAGATTTTCAGCGTACAGCGCCGCGCACTTGGCAGTCAGAGACAGCATTTCGGAGCAATAGTCGAGATAGCGGGTGAGTTCGAAGGGCGTCATATCGCGTTCCGGCGACGTCGAAGTGCGGGCAGCACCCATCATGCTCGGGTCTTTGGTCAGCTGATGCATATCGATGACGTGGACGATGGAGCGGAACTCATGAAGGGCCATCAACGCGCGCCGCTGCTTCAAGCGCATTTCAAGCGATGACAAGAAATAGAGAGACGCGCCCATCAGTACCAGGATGTTGAACCCGGAATCGATGCCTTGCAGCGTGCTAAACAAATCATCGCTGGTCTTTGTGCTCGTCAGAATGGTGTATCCGACCACCGTCAGCAATGCGGCGGCGCTGGCGATCAGAAACCAGACGAGCGACTTCAACCAGATGTTGGGCTGTGAAATCTTACCGGCTCGAACGCTGGTGTCGCGCGCCAGCCCGGTGAGATCGTTGCAAACGTTCTCCAGGCCCGAGCCCGGAAAGCGCTCGCCAATGCGCCGCCCGAGCGTTTCGAGCGTGGAGATGATCTTGCTGGGTTGAAGCCTGCGGTACATTGCGTCGGCCCTTCAGGATGCTAGTCCCGCAGCAATTCGTTGATGCTGGTTTTTGAACGCGTCTTTTCATCCACCCGCTTGACGATGACGGCGCAGTAGAGGTTCGGGCCTGGCTCGCCGTTAGGCAGCGGCTTGCCCGCCATCGAGCCGGAAACTATCACGGAATACGGCGGCACTTTGCCGAACATTTTTTCTCCCGTTGAGCGATCTATGATCGTCGTCGAAGCGCCGAGGTAGACGCCCATCGACAGCACCGAGCCTTCGCCCACCTGCACACCTTCGGCAACTTCGGCACGCGCGCCGATGAAGCAGTTGTCTTCGATGATGACGGG
>JAYUCQ010000088.1:0-5893 GCA_043740265.1 Hyphomicrobium sp. | reverse complement strand
CGAGCGGCAGGCTCGCAACGCCAACGGCCGAGCGCGTGTGTTTGCCGCGATCTCCAAGTGCGGCCCCCATCAAATCCGAAGCGCCATTGATCACCTGGGGCTGATCGGTGAAACTGGGCGCTGATGCAACAAAACCTGTCAGCCGCAAAATCTGGACGACGCGGGCGAGATCGCCAAGTGCGGCTTTCGCCTGCGCCAGAATGTTGAGCGCGCACAACCGCGCCGCCTCTTGGCCAGCGGCCACGTCAAGTCCGGCGCCAAGCACACCGGTCACAACACGGCCGTCGCCGCCTTTCGACACCTGACCTGAGATAAACAACTGATCGCCGCTGATCAAAAACGGCACATAGTTAGCGACAGCTTGCGGGGCCGCCGGGAGCGTTAAACCCATTTCCTTGAGGCGCGCTTCGACGCTTTCTGTCATGATTTCCTCGTTCGTTGCCGGCAATGAACCAAAGTACGGGCATAACAGTATTGGCAATCTGGCCGTCGTTCAGCCGCTTTGCAATGCTGTCCTCGAAGACTATGGTGGGATCATATGATGATGCTGTCTAACGGTTTGTGGTGTTGAGGTTTTATGCGCTTACCATTCCATTTTCAATTTCGGACTTTCGTTGCCGCAGCTTGCGGAGTTTTCGCCGCGTCCCCCGCGCCTGCCGCGGAAGTGGTTCACTTCGCCCCGCATCGCGCCGTCTACGAAATCAGCCTCACCAAATCGGCATCGGGCTCGGGCGTCGCGGGCCTAACCGGCCGCATGGTTTACGAACTCAGCGGCTCAAACTGCGAGGGGTACACCCAGAACATGCGCTTCGTCACCCGCATGAGCAGTCAGGAAGGCGGCGACACCATCAACGATCTTCGCAATTCGAGCTGGGAAGATATGGCTGGCAAGCGGTTGCGGTTTTCAGCGACGCAATATCAGGATGAGACCATTATCGAAGCCAGCCAAGGTGATGCCACGCGCGATAAGTCCGGGTCAACGGCCAGCGTCGAATTGGTCAAACCGAAAAAATCGCGCGTCAAACTTCCTGCCGACATCTATTTCCCGATGCAGCACGCCGCCGCCCTCATTCAATCGGCCAAGAACGGCCAGAAAATTTTTTCAGCCACCGTCTATGATGGCACCGAGAAGGGCGACAAGGTCTATTTGACCAACGCCATCATCGGCAAACCAGAAAGCGCAGACGCCCGCAAGAGCACAGCGTCTTTGAAAGACGGGGCGCGGCTCGCAGCGCTGCAATCGTGGCCGATGTCGATCAGCTATTTCGAGATGGGCAAAGACAAACAGGATGCGTCTCCGGCCTATGAGCTGGCTTATCATTTCTATGAAAACGGCGTGACGTCAGAACTGCAAATAGACTACGGCGAATTCGCCATCAAAGGCGACCTGAAAGAAATCACCTTCTTGCCTGAAAGCACTTGCGCCGCAACAGAGCATTGAACGTCTCCGTCTCGCCTCGGTAAAACGGCCCACCGCGAAGGTAGCAGCAGTTCGCCTACTCAGCCGCCTCTTGATACGCCTCGAGTGGCGGACACGAGCAGACAAGATTACGGTCGCCATAGACATTGTCGACGCGGTTGACCGGTGCCCAATACTTGTCGACGCGGAAGGCGCCGGGCGGGAAGCAGGCAGCTTCGCGCGTATATGGCCTGTCCCAGGCACCGACGAGATCTTCGACCGTATGTGGCGCGTTCTTGAGGGGGTTGTTCTTCGGGTCGCTGTGGCCTTCTTCAATGGCGCGGGCTTCCTCGCGGATGCCCAGCATGGCGGTACAGAAGCGGTCGAGTTCGGCCTTGGTTTCGGATTCGGTCGGTTCGATCATCAACGTGCCCGGAACCGGCCAGCTCATCGTCGGCGCATGGAAACCGCAGTCGATCAAGCGTTTGGCAATATCGTCGACCGTGACGCCAGCGCTTTCGAGTAGTGGGCGCGTATCGATGATGCATTCGTGCGCGACGCGGCCGTTGCGGCCCTTGTAGAGAACCGGGTAAGCGCCCTCGAGCCGCTTGGCGATGTAGTTGGCGTTGAGTATGGCGATGCGCGTCGCCTGCGTCAGTCCGCGTCCACCCATGAGAAGGCAATAGCTCCATGAGATCGGCAGAATGGAGGCCGAACCATAGGGGGCAGCCGACACCGTGAATTCACGGCCATCCGTTTCGGGGTGACCCGGCAGAAACGGTATGAGATGGGCTTTGACGCCGATCGGTCCCATGCCGGGTCCGCCGCCGCCATGCGGAATGCAAAACGTTTTGTGCAGGTTGAGATGACTGACGTCGGCACCGATGTCACCGGGACGTGCCAGCCCGACAAGGGCATTGAGATTGGCGCCGTCGAGATAAACTTGACCGCCGTGGGCGTGCGTGACCTCGCAGATTTCAACCACCGTTTCTTCGAACACACCATGCGTCGAGGGATATGTAATCATGCACGCAGCGAGGCGGGCGCCGTATTTCTCGGCCTTGGCGCGAAAATCGGCAATGTCGATATTGCCGTCCGCGTCGGTACCGACGACCACAACCGTCATGCCGCACATTTGCGCCGAGGCCGGGTTGGTGCCGTGTGCCGATGATGGAATGAGACAGACATCGCGCGTGACGTCGCCGCGGCTGCGATGATAAGCGCGGATGGCAAGAAGTCCGGCGTATTCGCCTTGCGCACCCGAGTTCGATTGCATCGAGATCGCGTCGTAACCGGTGATGTCGCACAACTTCTGTGACAGATCGTCGATCAGCTCTTTGTAGCCGAGTGCTTGATCGGCGGGTGCGAAGGGATGCATCTCGGAGAATTCCGGCCAGGAAATCGGCAGCATCTCGGCAGTCGCGTTGAGTTTCATCGTGCACGATCCGAGCGGGATCATGGAGCGATCGAGCGCAAGATCGCGGTCCGCCAGCCGGCGCATATACCGGGTCATCTCGCTTTCAGCGCGGTTCATATGAAAAATCGGATGCGTGAGAAAGTCCGACGTCCGGTGCAGCTTGGCCGGTAACCGGCTTTCTGGATATGCATCCTGATACGTCAGATCGAAACCGCCAAACGCCCGCCATACCGCTTCGAGCGTATCCGGCCGCGTGCGCTCATCGACCGTGATGCCGATGCGGTCGCGGCCGACCTTGCGGAGATTGACGCCATTGTCGACGGCGTTTTTCAGGATCAAGCCCTGGTAGGCTCCAACCTCGACCGTGATCGTGTCGAAGTATTCAGCTGGGCTGACTTTGAATCCGAGCGACGTCAGCCCTTCGTCGAGACGAACGGCGTCGCGGTGGACGCGCTCGGCGATGGCTTTCAATCCACGTGGTCCGTGAAAAACGGCATACATCGATGCAATGACCGCGAGCAAAACCTGCGACGTGCAGATATTCGACGTCGCCTTTTCGCGGCGGATATGCTGTTCGCGCGTTTGTAGCGCGAGGCGATAGGCGCGATTACCCTTGGCATCGACCGAGACGCCGACGAGCCGGCCCGGCATCGTGCGTTTGTGTGCTTCGCGCGTTGCCATGTAGGCCGCGTGCGGCCCGCCATAACCCATCGGCACGCCGTAGCGCTGCATGGAGCCGATGGCGATATCCGCGCCCATTTCACCGGGCGGCTTCAGCAAAGTGAGCGCCAACGGATCGGCAGCAACAACGGCTAACGCACCGGCGGTGTGAAGTTTCGCAATGAGCTCGGAGAAATCATGGCAGTCGCCTTTGACGCCGGGATATTGAAACAGCGCGCCGAAGACGTTGGCGGGGACAAGATCGCTGAACGGATCCCCAACGACGACGGCCCACCCCAGCGGCTCAGCGCGCGTTTTCACAACCGCGATCGTTTGCGGCAGGCAGTCCTTGTCAACAAAGAAAACCGCCGACTTGGATTTCGCCACCCGCTGCGCCATCGCCATGGCTTCGGCGGCGGCGGTGGCTTCATCGAGCAGCGAGGCGTTGGCGATATCAAGGCCGGTTAAATCGCAAACCAGCGTCTGGAAATTGAGCAGCGCTTCCAACCGGCCCTGGCTGATTTCCGGCTGGTACGGCGAGTAAGCCGTATACCACGCCGGGTTCTCGAAGATGTTGCGCTGGATCGCGGGCGGCATCGTCGTGCCGTGATAGCCCTGGCCGATGAGCGATGTCAGCAGGCGGTTTTTGTTCGCCGTGGCGCGCACCTTGTCGAGGGCGCGGCGCTCGGAAAGTGATTTTCCGAAATCGATGCGCGTCTTTTGCCGGATGGCGGCCGGCACCGTTTCATCAATCAACGCGTGAAGCGTCGGCGCGCCGACGACAGCCAGCATGTCGCTGATCTCTGCCGCCGAAGGCCCGATGTGCCGCCGGTTGGCGAAATCGTAGGGATCATAAGAACCTGGGGATCCTGGCATCATGCGCTCCGCGAATGTGTTCTAACCGATAAGCTGTTTGTAGGCGGCGTCGTCCATCAGGCCATCGAAGTCGGAGGCGTTGGCGAGCTTGATTTTATAAAGCCAGCCCTTGCCGAGCGGATCGGAATTCACGAGTGCCGGGTCGGTCGTCACGGCGTCGTTGATCTCGACCACATCGCCGTTGAGCGGCGCGTACACGTCTGACGCGGCCTTGACGCTTTCAACGACGGCGGCGCCTTCGCCCTTGCGCAACTGCGATCCAACTTTCGGCAACTCGATAAAGACAAGATCACCGAGTTGGCTCGATGCGTGTTCCGTGATGCCGACGGTTGCGACATCGCCGTCGAGTGTCAGCCATTCGTGTTCATCGGTGAATTTCATCAGGTCTGCTCTCCTTTGGTAGAACGGCTGTTCTCGCTACGTTTGTAATTCGGCACAATGAATGGAATGGCTGTGGCTGTCATCGGCAGGCGGTTGCCGCGAACATCGGCGAAAACGGTTGTGCCGGCTTTGGCCAACGATGGCGGCACATAACCCATAGCAATGGGCCGTCCGGCACTGGGGCCGAAGCCGCCGGACGTGATTACGCCTGCTGCGTCGCTGGCGTCTTCGGATTGGAAAATTGCAGCTCCGGCGCGAACCGGTGCGCGGCCCTCGGGCAGAAATCCGGCGCGGACGCGTGACGTGCCGTTGGCCAGTTGATCGAGAATAATCTCAGCGCCCGGGAAACCTGCTTCACGCGCGCCGCCACGCCGACGGGCCGATTGCATGGCCCAGGTAAGGTCAGCTTCAACAGGTGTCGTCGTCTCGTCGAGATCAGAGCCGTAAAGGCACATCCCAGCTTCAAGGCGGAGTGAATCGCGTGCGCCAAGGCCGATCAGGGCAACGTTCGAATCTGCCAGCAGTGCCGTCGCGATGTCGTTGGCGCAGTCTTGCGGAATAGAGATTTCGAAGCCGTCCTCGCCGGTATATCCGGAACGTGTGACGACGCAGTCTGCGCCAAGTATATTGAGCGCGCTGACGTCCATGAACCGCATGGCAGCTGACGCAGGTGCAAGCCGCGCCAGCGCCGCTTCCGCCTTCGGGCCCTGCAACGCGATCAAAGCGCGGTCGAGGCTTTCGATCTCGCACGCGTCCGAAAGTCCGGCGCGCAAATGCACTTCATCGGCGTCCTTGCAAGCGGCGTTGACGACGAGGAGCAGATGATCGCCGCGATGCGCCACCATCAGATCATCGAGAATGCCGCCGTTACTGTTGGTGAAAAGCGCATAGCGCTGGCGCCCCGGCTTCAGCCCCAGAATATCAACGGGCACAAGCCGTTCCAGTGCCAAGGCCGCGTCGTCCATCCGGCCTGACTTCGCCCGAAGCGTGATTTGACCCATGTGCGACACGTCGAACAGGCCGCAGCTCGTCCGTGTCTGCAGATGCTCTTTCAGAACACCCGCAGCATACTGCACCGGCATGTCATAGCCGGCGAACGGCACCATGCGGGCTCCACGCGAGACGTGGAGGTCATAGAGCGCGGTGCGCTTGAGACTGGA
>JAYUCQ010000087.1:0-2407 GCA_043740265.1 Hyphomicrobium sp. | reverse complement strand
CCGACGGCTGCGCGAGGTCGGGCCAAGGGAGCGCGGTGAAATAGGCGGCCAGCGCCTGCATATCCTCTTTCGACAAGTCGGCGACGATCGCGTTCATGATTTCGTTCTTGCGGGCGCCGGCCTTGAAGTCGCGCAATTGCAAATAGAGGTAGCCTTCTTTCTGGCCCCAGATATTCGGCGTCATCTTGTCGATGGGCACACCCTTTTCGCCGTGGCATGAGGCGCATACAGCCGCTTTGTCCTTGATGTCTGCCTCCTGCGCCTGGACGCTGTCATTGAGCGCAAAAAATGCGGCGGCAAGGCTGAGACAAGTCGCGACGATCTTCATGGGCGAAACCTTGGGCGCGGGGTTTTAGGGGCTTTGAGGCTAGTCCAACAAACAAGGACGGAACCGATACCGGTCCCGTCCTGTTCCGCGTCTCTCAAACTTTCATCTCATCCACGCCAATTAGTCGGCGGTGAAAGCGATGATGTTGTTGCCGCGCTTGCTGTCGATCTGCGCGTTGCCGCCAGCCGCCACGACGACATACTGCTTGCCATCGGTGGTGTAGGAAGACGGTGGTGCGTTAACGCCAGCGCCGGCCTGGAAGCCCCAGAGGACTTTGCCGTCTTTAGCGTCATAGGCTTTGAACCAGCCGTTTGCTTCGCCCGTGAAGACGAGGCCGCCGGCCGTTGCCATGATGCCGCCGATCATTGGCTGAGGCGTTTTAACCTGCCATGCGATCTTGCCGGTGTTGTAATTCACGGCCGTCACGTTGCCAGCTTGCTCTTCGCCAGGAATGACCTTGAACGCGCCGCCGAGCCACAGCTTGCCGCCGGGGTATGGTGAGCTTTCGACATGGTACGTCATTGGCTGATGCAGGTTGATCGCATACGTCAGACCCAATTCTGGGTTTGCCGTCATTGGCGACCATTCCACGCCGCCATTGGCGCCTGGAAGCATGCGCTTGCCTTCTTTCGTTGGCAGAACCCACATATTTTCCTGCGGAACCATCGCTTCCGAGAAGCGGATCAGGCTGCAGTCAGAACGGTTGTGGACGTAAACGTGGCCGGTCTTGCCACCGTGGATAACGGCGGGGACGACTTTGCCGTCTTTGTCTTTGGCGTCGACCAGTATTGGCGGGCTGACGGCGTCAAGATCCCAAACGTCGTGTGCGATGTACTGATAGTGGCAGGCATACTTGCCGGTCTCGAGATCGAGAGCAACGAGGCTGTCTGTGTAGAGGTTGTCGCCGGGGCGAATGCCGCCATCGAGATCAGGCGAAGGGTTGCCGACCACGAAGAAGATGCGGTTCAGCTTCAAGTCGACGGCTGGGTTCTGCCAGACGCCGCCGCCGAGAGTTTTGGCGGGGTCGCCAAGCTTGGCGTAGGCGGCTTTTTCAGCTTCGATGTCGCGATGCATATCGCGGCCCGTAGCGTCGTTCTTCGCCCATACGCCCGATGAATTGTCGGGGATGGTGTCGAACTGCCAGAGCTGCTTGCCGGTCTTGGCGTCAAAGGCTTTGACGAAGCCGCGAATACCGTATTCGCCGCCGTTCGTGCCGATAAGGATCTTGCCGTTGACGACCGTTGGCGCCATCGTTTCCGAGTAGCCTTTTTCCGGATCGCCGACTTGGGATTGCCAAGCAACGCTGCCGGTTTTTGCATCGAGCGCTACGAGTTTAGCGTCAAGCGTCGCGAGGTAGACTTTGTCCTCGGATACTGCAACGCCGCGGTTATTAGGGCCGCAGCAATAGGTCGTGATCGGACCCATCTTGTGCTTGTAGTGCCAGTACATCTCCCCCGTCTTCGCATTCAATGCGTAGACGTGGCTGAACGACGTCGTGACGTACATCACGCCATTGACGACGATCGGCGACGTTTCCATCGATTCCTTGACGTCGGTCTGGAAGATCCAGGCGACGTGCATCTTAGCGACGTTGCCGGTGTTGATCTGCTTGGCCGGATGGAAGCGCGTCTGATCGTAGTTGCCGTTGGTGTGCAAGAAGTTGTTGGCGTCGCCCGCGGCGCCGTTCAACATCTCTTGGCTGACGGCCGGTGCTGGTGCGGCCTTGCCAGTCGTTGCTGGCTCTTGTTTTACTTCCTGAGCTACAGCCGCGCTGAAAGCGCCGCCTAGCAGCCCGATCGCGAGTGCCGCTTTGAGCGGACCCATTCTCGTCGTTCTACGCATTGGTTTTTCTCCCTAGTGTCCCGGTGCTTCAGCTCTGTGCCGTGCCTTTTTTGGGGACTACGCGTAGGACTGCTCTTAGGTTCGTGAGCTGTCAATGCTTATCGACTTTGGTCTTAAGAATGCGACCGTGCAGACATTGCATTTGCAGTGCACCAATGGAAAAGACCGAACTCGCGGTCCGTCATTCTACTGATGATGGGATCAAATTTTGTAATGCAGGCGCTCGAAATTTGCGGT
>JAYUCQ010000086.1:0-5899 GCA_043740265.1 Hyphomicrobium sp. | reverse complement strand
GTTCGCGGCGCAGGTGGCGATAGCGGACGTTGCTGACGTGAACCTGGGTCAAGATGGCCATGGTGAGTGCCAATTCCCGCTCACGCAATAAATCGTCTTGTAGTTTTATGACTTCTTTCTTGCGCGGATACTGGAACGCTTTCAGCAAATTCCAGCTGGCTTTGTAGCCAAGGCTCGCCCAGTTGTTATTGAGTAGGAAGTCGTTGCTGTCGTAATTGAGCGTCGCGTCGAGCTGAATGCCGGGCAGAAGTTCGAGCAATGCCGCATCGGTCTCGCGATCATTCATGCGGCGCTGATAGGCGACGTCCCGGAGCTCAGGACGGCTGAGCATGGCAAACGTCACCATTTCCTGGGCGCTCATGCCAAGTTCCGGCGATTTTGCGGTCCGCGGCGGCACAACGATTGAGAATTCTTCGTCGGGCGGGATGTTCATCAGCGCCGCAAGCTGCGTCTTCGAGACTTTCAGATCGCGTTCAAGCTCTTGGATTGTGCGCTTTACCTCGACGAGTTCGCGCTCATAGGTCAGTGCTGTGATCGGCGATGTTTCGCGATTGTCATAGAGCTTGCGCGTATTCGAAAGCGCCTGCGCTGTGCGGCTCTCAAGCAGGCTCAGCTTGCGCATCAAGCGCTCGGCGCTGACGGCGCGCCAGTATGTCGTACGCACGTCCTCAACGAGGCGCTGGATGACTTTGCGCTTTGTCTCCTCGGCGATGAGTGTTTTATCGGCTGCTTGTTGTGCGCGGATGTAAGACAGGCCGAAATCCAAGACGTTCCAGCTGAAGCCGATATCTTCGGTGTTGACTTTTTTCTCTTGCGAAGTTGAAGTTCGCAGACTCTCAATTCTAGTTTCGACGTCGAGGCTGCTTGAAGCGCTTTCATTGTTGCGGACGGCATAGCCGCTGTTGGCGACGATTTGCGGCAGCATGTTCCAGCGCGACAAATCGAGTTCCGCGACACGCAAAGATGTCGTCATTTCCTCGACCTTGAGGTCGAGGTTATATTTGATTGCTCGCGCCATGGCTTCGTAGAGGCTTATGGCGTTGGCGGCAGGCTCTTGATCTGCGGCGACGTCGGCGAGGTCGATTTCAGCACGCGCCCGGATGACGGAATCGGACAAGGGTTCAGGATGCACGGCGCAGCCCTGCAATAGGCCGGCGAGCAGTGTCGTGATCCAAATGATGGCGAAGCGTCTCGACACGGGGATCGTATTCCTGAGTGGTGCAAGTCCACGCGCACAAAAAGGCCAGACACAATCCGGCCTCTGCGACCCTGGTCTTTGATTCTTAAACAACTTCTTAAGATATGGCTTTTGCGGCCTATTTCGCCCGCGGGAAGCCCCATTTACGGACGTTGGCCGGTTTGTTCGTAAGGGGTGGCAGTCAGTTCCAAAATCCTGCAGGCCAGTGGCGTCAGCTTTACAATCATGAACATCAGTCGTGCACGGGCGGGCAGCGCCGGTCCCGGAACTTTGGCGATCGGCAATGTCTGTTGAATTTAATTGCTGGCGCACCCGGCAGGATTCGAACCTGCGGCCTCTGCCTTCGGAGGGCAGCGCTCTATCCAGCTGAGCTACGGGTGCTGATAGCCGGGCTTGAATAGCCCATTCGATTGGACGGCGCAAATGCGGCGCTCCGCCGGGTGCACACGTCTGCGGGTATTTAAGCCAATGAAAAGGGCGAGGGAGACTGTCCCTCGCCCAGATTGTGCATCCCGGCCACGACTTACTGGTGGCAGGGGCGCGCCGTGACGACGCACTTGGCTTTCAGAATTGCGCCCTTCTTGCAGTCCCAACGCGCGTTCTTGGACTTGTCGAAGTTGCCGTATTCGTAGCCGTATTTGTTGGTCGATTTCGATTCCCAATCGACGCGCGCTGCAGCACGGGCCTCGGCTGTTCCTTTGCCAAAGAGGCCCTGACCGGTCGCTGATCCTTCGAGTGCCGGATAGCACTTCGAGGCCGCTGGCTTGGAATGCGAATGGCTGCGTTTTCTTTTGTGCGCACTTGCGTCGGCGATGCCGGCGGTTGTTGCAAATGCGGCCGCGATGATGGCGATCGCGAATTTCGAAGGAGAAAGCATGAGGAACCTCACTACCTGAACTACGGAGACGGTGCAGGATTGGCTCCCGCTGACGCCGGGAATGAGGCACGGCCATTTGCGGCTGTCAACGGACAATGCGATCATCCATGACGTTCCGCTTTGACCTGCGTCGCGGTTCAGCAACGGTTCAGTTTTTAGCGCGGCCAGATTGGGAGCATGTATGCCGGATTTCAAAACTCAATTCTTTAAACCGGAACGGCCGGGCCACTCCGTCATCATTGTTGGGTTCAAAGAGCACCTGCGCCGCAAAATCGGACTAACTTTTCGCAGCGCCGCCGCATATAGTCCGGCGTCATGAGCACACAAAAAACGAAGCAACAAAATACTGTTCCCGACGGTGAGCCGGTTCCCGTCATCAAAGGTAGCCACGTCTATCTGATTGACGGCTCGGGCTATATTTTTCGCGCTTTCCACGCGCTGCCGCCGTTGACGAGGCCCTCCGACGGGCTACCTGTGGGCGCCGTGCACGGCTTTTGCGCGATGCTTTGGAAACTTTTGCGCGAGAGCAAAACGTCGGAAGCGCCAACACATATCGCTGTCATCTTTGATGCCGGACGTGAGACGTTCCGCAACAAGATCTATGACAAATACAAAGCCCAGCGGCCGCCGCCGCCTGAAGAGCTTGTGCCGCAGTTCCCGCTCATTCGCGATGCCGTCAAAGCTTTCAATGTTGCCGCGATTGAGCAAGACGGCTTTGAGGCCGACGATCTCATCGCCACTTATGCGCGCGATGTGGTCAAGGCCGGTGGCGATGTCACGATCATCTCGTCCGACAAAGACCTGATGCAGTTGATCCGTCCTGGCGTTACGATGTTCGACGGCATGAAAGCCAAACGCATCGGCCGCGATGAAGTCATCGAGAAATTCGGTGTGCCGCCGGAGAAGGTCATCGACGTGCAATCACTCGCCGGAGATTCCGTTGACAACGTTCCAGGCGTGCCCGGCATCGGCGTCAAGACGGCGGCGGAGCTCATCCACGAATATGGTGATCTCGACACGCTTCTCGCTCGCGCCGGAGAAATCAAACAGCCCAAGCGGCGCGAGAAGCTGATTGAGTTTGCCGAACAGGCGCGCATCAGCCGTCAGCTTGTGACGCTCAAATGCGATGTGCCGGTTGAAGTTGAAATGGCGCAAGCGGGCGTGCATGACCCTGACGCACCAACTCTGCTGTCGTTTCTGCGGCTGATGGAATTCAACTCGCTCACCAAGCGTATAGCCGAAGGGCTTGGTGCAGAAGCGCCGCCACCGTTGGAGGTTTCTGTCGGGTCGTCAGTGCCAACCTCGAAGCCTGCCGCCGCCGGCGCTGCCGGGAAAAATGAGAACAATAAAGGTGCCGGCACACCATTTGCCGCTGTCGCACACGCCGCAGCTTTGCTCGCCAAAATTCCGGTCGACCGGACAAAATACGAAACGATCACCACGGCTGCGGCTCTGGAGGCGTGGGTCACGTCAGCGATGGACGCGGGCCGCGTCGCCTTCGATACCGAGACGACGGGCCTTGACAGCCACCGCGCTGATCTTGTCGGCTTCTCGCTTGCGGTGACGCCGGGCCGGGCCTGCTATGTGCCGCTCGGACACACGGACGGCGCCAGTGATCTGTTCGACGGCGGCGGGGCGGCTGGCGGCCAGATGCCGCTTCGCGATGCAATCGCACTCGTCAAACCGCTACTTGAAGACGACAGCGTTTTAAAAATCGGCCAGAATATCAAATACGACATGCTTGTGATGGCGCGCTACGGCATCAAAATCGCACCCATCGACGATACTATGCTGCTCTCATACGTGCTCGACGGCGGGCGCGGCGGCCACGGCATGGACGATCTCTCCGAGCGCCACCTGGCCCACACCTGCATTCCATTCTCGAGCGTTATCGAGCACGCGCCGGGCGCAAAGAAATCTGAAAAGACGTTTGCAGGCGTGCCCATCGCTAAGGCCACCGAATATGCCGCCGAAGATGCCGACATCACCCTGCGTCTATGGATGAAACTGAAGCCGCGACTGACGGCTGAGCGCATGACGAATGTCTATGAAACGCTTGAACGCCCGCTTGTTCCAGTCATTGTTGCGATGGAACAGGCCGGGATCAAAGTCGACAGGACAATCCTCTCGCGGCTCTCCAGCACATTCTCGCAACGCGCGGCGCGGCTGGAGGAGGAAGTCTATCAGCTCGCAGGTCACAAATTCAATTTGGCATCGCCCAAGCAGCTTGGCGAATTCCTGTTCGACAATTTAAAATTGCCCGGCGGCAAGAAGACCAAGACCGGTCAATGGGAAACCCGCGCCGGTCTTCTTGATGATTTGGCCAACAATGAAGAGCTGCCCGACGATGCCCGCCGTCTCGTCAACACGATGATGGAATGGCGGCAACTGACCAAACTGCAATCGACCTACACGGACGCGCTGCCAGCCTTCATCGACGAGGGCGGCCGCATCCACACCAGTTATGCGCTGGCGTCAACAACGACGGGGCGTTTGGCGTCGTCCGATCCCAACGTGCAGAACATTCCGATCCGCACCAAGGAAGGCCGCGAAATCCGCACAGCCTTCATTGCGGAAAAGGGCATGCAACTCGTCTCGGCTGACTACAGCCAGATTGAATTGCGCATTCTCGGCCACATCGCCGATATTCCGCAGCTCAAAAAAGCCTTCGCCGAAGGCCTCGATATCCACGCCATGACGGCGTCGGAAATGTTCGGTGTAGCGGTCAAAGACATGCCGAGCGATGTCCGCCGCCGCGCAAAGGCGATTAACTTCGGCATTATCTACGGCATCTCGGCGTTTGGATTGGCGAACCAGCTTGGCATCTCCAAGCAAGAGGCCGGCGAATACATCACGACGTATTTCAAACGCTTCCCCGGCATTCGCGATTACATGGACGCGACCAAGAAGGCGGCGCACGCGCAGGGCTACGTCGAGACGATTTTCGGGCGGCGCATTCATTACCCCGAGATCAACACCAAGAACCCGTCCATGCGCGGCTTCCTCGAACGCGCGGCCATCAACGCGCCGATCCAGGGGTCGGCTGCGGATATCATCCGCCGCGCCATGATCCGTATGCCAACGGCACTTGAGACGGCGAAACTAAAGTCAGCCCGCATGCTGCTGCAGGTGCACGACGAACTTGTGTTTGAAGTGCTGGACGCCGACACCGCTAAGCTGATCAAAATCGCGCGTCACGTCATGGAAACCGCCAGCGAACCGGCCGTCAAACTCTCGGTGCCGGTCCACGTCGACGCCAAAGCCGCAAGCAATTGGGATGAAGCGCACTAGTTCTGAGGGAACCATCAGAGGCAAAGGCGTGTTTATAGGCCAGGCTAAGCTTCGGACTTTTGCCGGCGCTTTCGCAAATCCTGGAGAAATCAATGAAATCACAATTCAATCGTGTTTTCGCCGCGGCTCTCGCCGCTTCGGTACTCGCCACAGCTCCCGCTGGTGCAATGTCACTACCTAAGATGACAACATCGGCTGCTCAATCCAGCAGCGTCGCAGATGTTGCTTGGCGCAACGGACATCGTGGCGGCGGATACGGTCACCGCAACCATCGCGGCATCGGCGGTGGCGCAATTATTGGTGGCATCGTCGCGGGTGCGCTTATTGCCGGCGCTATTCGTGAAAGCCGCGCCTCGGGTGGGGACATCGACCGTTGTGAGGAATCGTACCAGTCATTCGATCGCAGTTCAGGTACTTACCTCGGATACGATGGCGAACGTCACGTTTGTCCGTACCTCGACTAGAGCTAACAGCGAAAAAAAACAAAAGCGCGCCGGATCTTCGAATCCGGCGCGCTTTTGCTTATGCGAAAA
>JAYUCQ010000085.1:0-5902 GCA_043740265.1 Hyphomicrobium sp. | reverse complement strand
ACGGCTTCATTTCGGCGGGCGGAACGGCGGGCGGATTGGCTGGGCCGATCGTGACGCAACTTCTGGTCACCTCGGTCGCGCCTGCCAACCTGTTGCTGCTGGCGGCCGTGCTACTGTTGGCTTCAATGGCCGCGAGTTTGGTGTTGCGGGGGCTGCGTCCGGGCCGGGCTGGATCTGCGACTGCACCCGCGGGCGGTGGCATCTTCGACGGTGCTCTTAAAGTATTTGAATCACCCTATCTGGCCCGTATCGCGCTTTTTGTATTTCTCGCGAACGTCGTTGGAACATTCTTCTACAACGAGCAATTGCGTCTGGCGGCGACCGCCTTTGCCAACAGCGCCGAGCGCATAAAATTCTTTTCTGGCCGCGATTTGATCGTTGGCCTGATCGCCTTGCCCATCCAGATTTTTGGCACCGGTCAAGTGATGAAAAAGCTTGGCGTGACGGCGGCGCTCATTGCACTGCCCGTGGTGGCTATCCTCGGAACGCTGGCGCTGACCTTCAACCCAGCGTTGACTATGGTCGCAGCCGTTATGGTTGCCGAGCGCGTCGCCGCTTTCTCGCTTTCGAGCCCGGCCATCAAGGTCATGTATTCGCTGACCTCGCAGGACGAAAAGTACAAAGTGCAGAACTTTATCGACACCGTTGTCTATCGCGGTGGCGACGCCGCATCAGGCTGGTTGTTTTCAGTAGTCAGCGGCGGCGCTGGGTTTGCGACGATTGCAACAGCCGCAACCGCATTGCCTCTGGCGGTGTTCTGGTTATGGACCGCGCGCGATCTGGGCGCTGCTCACGCCGAGCGTGCGCAAGAACATCTTTGAATCCCGTCATCCAGTGCGCGTGTGCAGCGCTCCGTTAGCGGTGCACCGCAGACACAGGATCTCAAGTCACGCAGGATTCCGGATCAGCGCCGCAACATGAAGGATGCTGCGTCGCATCCGGAATGACGGGTAAGAAATTTTACCGTCCGCCTGGACGGCGCGGAGGTCCACCCGGGCGCTGACCGCCGCCACCGCCGCCTTCGCTCTGTCCTGGGCGAACGTCCTTATGGCGGAAGTTGATACGGCCCTTTGTCAAATCATACGGCGTCATCTCAACCGTAACGCGGTCGCCCGCGAGAATGCGAATTCGATTTTTTTTCATCCGCCCCGACGTGTAGGCGATGACCATGTGGCCGTTGTCGAGCTTCACACGGCAGCGGGCATCGGGCAGAACTTCGTCCACCACGCCTTCGAATTCCAGCATTTCTTCTTTGGCCATTCAGTCCCCTCGGTGCCGCATTGGGCCCGTTTAACATTGCGCGGTATGCGCTATTCCAGTTGATGTAAGTCCAGGTGATACGTCGATATGAAAAGCGGGGAGCAGACGTCTCTGCTCCCCGCCAAAGTGAATTTAAGTTTTCAAACCTTACAGTGGGCGCAAATTGATGGCGGCGATTTTGCCATTCCGTCCACGCTCGGTTTCGAAATAAACTTTCTGACCTTCGCGCAGCGACTGCAGGCCGGCACGTTCAACAGCCGAGATGTGAACGAATACGTCCGTGCCACCCTCTTCCGGTTGAATGAAGCCGTATCCTTTTTGACCGTTGAACCATTTGACAGTGCCGTTAGACATTCATGCCTCCAAAGCATTTAGGCGTCCTCCGGTTGAATGACCGGAGACAATCAAATCGCGCGATGGAGACGTCTTAGGGCAGGCGGTAGGCACTGTCTTAGAGTTAGCCACGGCGTGTTCGACGGCCTCTATATGCCCGTGTTGCCTCAGAAAGGCAAGTTCGCCACAGGGGTTGTGGCGAGGGCAACTCTATCGCCAAAGCCCAGTTTTTGCGCTTAAATCCGGTCTTTGAAGGAGCCATTACGATGTCCGTAATGCCTGACGACGAGGTACAAGGGGGCGGCACCGGCACAGGCCCCGCTCCCTCAAAAGTTGCCCCGTCGGATGCCCCGGCTTTTTAGTGACCTGATGGCCGGTTCAGCGCCACAAAGTGGGCTCCAACATCGACGTGGATATGGTCCATGTCTGAGTAGGTCATTGTGCCGCCGTCGCCGTGGTTCTCGATCAGCCAGGCCACAACCTGTTTCTTTTTGCCCGGCGCCCGGAAGTCGATGGCCTCGCCCGAGGCGTGCTTTGAGATGCGGCCCGTCGTGGCTATGCGGGCGCCCGGACGGCAGGTGGAGACGATTTCAACGCGGCCGAACCGGTTTTCGATGCTGTTAAGAAGGGCGCGGGCATCGCGCGAGAGGCATGAGCGTGACGTAGCACCTTCGTCGCTGGCATCCCGGTTGCGGTTGGCAACTGAGCGGTGGCGCGACTTCGCACCGTCACCGTTGTACGATTTGGCGTCTGCCGTGGCGGGTATAAGTAATGCGAACACCGTGGCGATTGCGGCCAACGTAGCTTTACGCATGGTAACTCCTTATGCGTTCGATTGTTGCTGGAAGCCGCGACAATGGCTGGAGACATAGCACGCTTGCACGAGCCGATGCGCCCCTGACGCGGGGCCCCGAAAGACGAATTGTGGGGCAAGTTCGAGTAGAGAGACCGCGAGCGCCAGCCATCCCTGGTCTGCATCGCGCCCCCCTCGAGAGCAGCACGGGGCCTTTGATGGGACAGGGGCCCAGGCATCCGTTGTGCAGTGCAGCACAATCAATCAACTCTTGCGGCGGAAATGTGACGAAGGCATTGCTTCGGACGCGGGTGCGACGAGGCGGCGCAAGCCGTCTCGATAGCGCCTATAATTCAGTCCGCGAACATGAAATAAACCAGGCAGCCGGCCAGCGGCCGTAGAAAGCTAATTCGAGGTTGGGGACGACATCAGGGAGACGACCATGAATGTACTGAAATCCATTTTGCTGGGCTTCATCGCCGGCGCAATTGCAACCGTCACGGTGCACGAAATCATCAGCGCCATCTTTCACAACCCGAACATCTGGACCGGCTGGCCGCGCCCCTCGTGGAACATGGATCCAGCGGAAATGACAGGCTTGCCGCAGATCGTCAGTGACATGTTCTGGGGCGGTTTGTGGGGATCGCTGTTCGGCTTGATCTTGGGCACACGGCCAGAGGGATCAATGACATTGCGCGGCGCGCTCCTTGGGATAGTCGGACCCGCGATCATCGGCGTATTCTTGGCTGTGCCGTTCTTCACCGGCCGTTTCCCTGTCTTTTTCGGCGGCGATAGCAGCAAGATCATTCCTGTTCTTTGCATCCTTGCGGGCTTCGGCGCGGCGACGGCTTGGCTTTACGGTATGTTCCAATATGGCCGCTTGCCAGGCTTCGACGACGAAGCTTGAGACGCGTGCAGGCGCACTGCCAAAAAGGCGGTACCTAGGGGTGCCGCCTTTTTCGTTGTCAAAGTCACCGCATTTGCAATCGGAGTGAGGATACCCATGTGTCTGTCGAGGCTACTCGCAGACAATCGCCGCACGCAGCGGCGTTCATGAGGGTTTGATACATGCACTTCTTTTCCTGGGCAGTCGTGATTTTGACGGCAGCTCTTTTGGCGAGCGCAACAGCCGCGATGGCTGGTGCCAGTCGCAAGCCCGTCCGCGCCGCCGCCGTAAAACGCGACTGCACGCCCATCAACGGCCGCTTCGGCTACTACGGCAATCCGTGGTGCGATACCGGGACTTACCGCCAGGAATACCAGCAGTTTCGCCAGCGACCAGCGACGGTGCGCCGATTGCACGCGTTACAACAGCACTAGTCAGACGCATCAATTGTGCCGGCCGGAACTAACAACCTCACTCACCGTTTACGCTGCAATGCTAAGCCTTGAAGGAGGAAAAACCAATGAAGACGCTCTTGATGTCTGCCGCAGTCGCGGCACTATGTGGAATTGCTGTTTCGATGCCAGCTATTGCCGACACCAAAGCTGTTGAGACAAAAGCCGCTGCGCCAGCCGATATGAAGATGACCGACGCACAGTGCACAACACTTTGGTCGAGTGCTATGGGCACAGCCACCGGCGATTTGGCGATGGACAAAGCTCAGCCCTACGTCAAGGACTTCAAAAAGGCCGACGTGAATGGCGATTCGAAATTGTCGGCTTCTGAATGGAAAGACGCTTGCAGCAAAGGTTGGGTGATGAGCGATGCAGGCGGCGCGGCCACAACGCCGGCACGGCCGGTTAATACGCCGGACGGTGCAACGTCGGATCGTACGCCAGGCGGCGCTACGGAACGGACGCCGGGCGCTGGTTCAACCGGTGCAGCGGGTACGGGTGCAGCACAGACACCCGCTGGTACGTCAGATCGCACGCCGAAGAACTAAGACGACAGCAGTTACGATCAAATTGAGAGAGGGCGGGCACCTTTGCCCGTCCTTTTTTCTTGCCCTGCGGGTCATTCGATTTTCGCAAGGTTTGTTCAACCCTTCAATTCTCATCCATCTTTAGCCGCGGTAAATGCTATTAGCTGTCATCCCAGGCCTCGTGCCTGGGATCCATCGCGCCACCAATACCGGCGCAAGCTGATAAATGGATCCTAGGGACAAGCCCTAGGATGACAAAAGGGGCGTGATCGCTTCGCGATCAATTCTCATCCATCTTGAGCGCCGCAATAAATGCTTCCTGCGGGATTTCGACCTTGCCGAACTCGCGCATCTTCTTTTTGCCGGCCTTCTGCTTATCGAGCAGCTTGCGCTTGCGCGAAATATCGCCGCCGTAACACTTGGCAATGACGTCCTTACGCATGGCGCGGATGGTTTCGCGCGCAATCACTTTGGCGCCAATCGCAGCCTGCACTGGAATTTGAAACAGGTGCGGCTTGATCAATTCCTTGAGCTTTTCGCACATCGACCTGCCACGGCTTTCGGCCCGGGCGCGGTGGACGACGATGGACAGTGCATCGACGGGTTCGGAATTGACGAGGATCGTTAGTTTGACCAGATCGCCCTCTTCATAGCCTTTGATGTGATAGTCGAACGAGGCGTAGCCGCGCGATACGCTTTTCAATCGGTCATAGAAATCGAAAACGACTTCGTTCAGCGGTAAATCGTAAACAACCATTGCTCGAGAACCGACGTAAGTCAGCTGTGTTTGCCGGCCGCGCCGGTCCTGGCAAAGTTTCAGGACGGCACCCAGATGCTCATCCGGCACCAGGATCGTCGCTTCGATCCAGGGTTCCTTGATGTGATCGATCCGGACGACATCCGGCATGTCGGCCGGGTTGTGCATCTCGATGATCGAACCATCGTTCATGAACAGCTGATAGATGACGCTCGGCGCCGTGGTGATGAGGTCGAGATTGAACTCGCGTTCAAGCCTTTGAATGATGATTTCGAGGTGCAAAAGCCCGAGAAATCCGCAGCGAAAGCCAAATCCAAGCGCCGCTGAGCTTTCGGTTTCAAACGAGAAACTGGCATCATTCAAGCGCAAGCGGCCCATCGCGTCGCGCAGGTCTTCGAAGTCGGCGGCGTCGACGGGAAAGAGGCCGCAAAAAACGACCGGCTGTGCCGGTTTGAATCCCGGCAGCGCCTGCTCGCACGGAGTCTTTTCGTCTGTCACCGTATCGCCAACGCGGGTGTCGGCCACTTCCTTGATGGCGGCCGTAAAGAACCCGACTTCGCCCGGGCTCAGCTCAGCCAGCATTTCCTGCTTGGGGCGGAAGATGCCGACGCGCTCAACCTGATAGTGGCCGCCGGTCGCCATCATCTGGACTTTCTGGCCCTTCTTCAAGGTGCCATCAATGATGCGCAACAGAACAACGACGCCGAGGTAGGCGTCGTACCAGCTGTCGATCAGCATGGCTTTCAATGGTTTTGTTTTGTCGCCCTTCGGCGGTGGCAGCCGCTCGACGATCGCTTCAAGTACCGCTTCGACGTTGAGGCCGGTTTTTGCCGACACGCCGACGGCATCGGAGGCGTCGAGGCCGATCACGTCCTCGATTTGCTTCTTGACGCG
>JAYUCQ010000084.1:0-5906 GCA_043740265.1 Hyphomicrobium sp. | reverse complement strand
GATTTTTCATCCAGTCTTCGATACGGGTGACGCTCATGCGGCGCGGCCGCATCGCCAGCGGCGGGCGCGGTTCGGGGGCAGTGATCTTGAGGCGTTTTTTTTCGTCAACCGCATCGCGGGCGCGGGCCCAGGCGAGCCACGGTTGCGGCGATTGCAGCGCATCTTTGACACCCGCGCCTTCAAGAAGCGCTGAAATGCGCATCAGCCAGCGTGATGGCACTGTTGGGACGCCTTTGATTTTTTGGGCGCGTGTCAGGTAAACGCGTTCGGTGCCGAGCAACGAAATGAAATCGTGCGCCGCGCGGCCGGTATCTTCTTCCGGTGATGGCAGTCCGAGTTCCTGGCGCATCGGACGGTTCAACCACGCGCCGGTTTCGGCGGCTTCAGGCCACGTGCCCTCGTTGAGCGATCCCAATACGATGACGTCGGGTTGCTGCAAGCGGGCTTCGAACGGGCCCCAAATCGACACGCGCGGATGCACCGGCGTGCGCTCACGCACATTTTCGCGCGCAAGTAGGCTGGCGTAGAGGTCGGCATATTCAGATGGGCGAAGTTCGACGCCGGGCAGTTCCGGATCCGATAGTCCGGCAAAGAATGTGTTGGCGGCTTCTCCGGCTTCGTCTTGCCACAACGGGCTTAGCCCGGCTGCAAACGCCGGATCATCTTGCGGCAGTGCCGCTAAGCTTTCGGCGGCAGTACAATGCGCGGCTGCAAAGGCGCGAAGCGAGGACAGTCCGCTTTTGGCGTAGAGTTCCGTCAGTGGCGCGAAGGCGTCTGTCAGCCGTTGCACGAGACCGGCGGCACCCTGAACGTCTTCATTCCATAACCGTTCTGCGGCCATGTGGCGGCGCTTCTTATCGCGCTGATCGCTTTCGAATTTTGCCAAGGCCGCGCTGACGCCCTCAAGCCCTTGGCCGAGATAGGGCGTGCGGAAGGCTGCGATTTCGAGTGCCCGGCCATAGCGGCGGATGTCGAAGGCTTTGAGGCCAATGCGGCACAAGGGATGTTTAAGAAGGGCCATAACGTCGGCTGGTGCGAAATCGCTGACGGCGGCACCAGCGACGAGTTGCAGGAATGTGCCGGGAACGGTTTTCGCGAATGGCCGGCCAGCGCTATCGTCAACGCGGATGCCCCAGGCTTCGAGCCGGATGGCGACGCGGCGCGCTAATAGACGGTCAGGTGAAACGAGGGCTGCTGTGCGCCCCGGCGTTTCGACGGCTTCTCTCAAGATGAGGGCGACGGCTTCGGCCTCGTCTTGTGCGCTGGGCGCTTCGATCAGGGAAATGCCAGCGAGTGCGCTTCTGACGGCCACCGCGTTGGTGCCACTGGTGAACTGATGCCATTTTTGCGTCGTCGCAGACGGGCGCATCGCTTCACTGATAAACGCCAATCGCGCCGTTTGACGGGGCGAAGGCGTGACGCCGGGCAAAAGCGCAACGTCAGCACGGTTGATATTCAGCGCGCCAAGCAATTTCTTAAGGCCGAACTGCGGGTGCTCAGGGTGAGCAGGGACAATCGCGTTCCAGCTGTCCTTGTCGATGGCGAGATCGAGCGCGGGAAGCACGATCGCGCCGTGCGGCAGTTGCATGACAGCACGCATCAAAGCGACGGTCGCAGGAATAGAGCCGGTGACGCCAGCAATGATAACGGGAGTTTTGGGCGGGTTGGTTTCGAGACGCCGGGCTTCGGACAGAATGAGCGCGTTGCGGTTTTCGACGTCCGTTGTAAAGCCTTGATCCTTGAACATCGCAACGATCTTGAGAAATTCAACCGTCTTCTGCCAATGCTCTGAGTAGGTATCGGGCACGAGGGTATTGATTTTATCAAATGCCACGTTTTCGCGTTCGATCTCATCCATCAGCTTGGCAAGCTCGGCGGCAAGGCCTGCCGCTTGTGCCGGAGTGTTGTTGGCCTGCGCATCTTCCGCGGCTGAAATTCGTGCTGCCGCCTCGCGCCACTTCAAGATGAGTTGCATCAAGACCAGCGTGCGTTCCAGCGGCGGAATGGAGGGCGGCAAATCGAGAACGTCCGCGCCAAGGGCTGCGGGGGCGGCAAGGTTCGAGAGCAGCGTCAGATCATCTTCGCCTTCTGAGATCGGGCGGATGCGCGGCATTAGCATGGCGCGTGTACCTGAAGCTTGCTGAGCGACTTGTAGAAATGCGTCCTGGGCGGCTCGTGCCGCGCGCCGCGTCGGCAGTAGTAGCGTGATGTCAGGTACGTTGAGCGGATCTGGCTTTTTACCGCCGGGCGAAGGCAGGTCGCCGTTGAGGATCGCGCGCGCCAAGGCCAGCAAAAACGGTTCGCCGGGTGGAACAGTGAAAATGCGTGCGGTCATGAATGGACCTTGCCACCGGCCGCGCCGTCCTTCGCGATTCTGACCTTTGCGATTGCAGCGTTGGCGTCTGCGAGGGCTTCGGGCGTGCCGACGTGCATCCACAGGCCGTCGAGCGTGATGCCGTAGAGACGGCCAGCGGCGATGGCGCGATCCCAAACGCGGTTGAGTGAGAACGGCCGTTCGGGCTCGCTTTTAAACATGCAGGGATGGATGATCGAGACGCCGGCAAAGACATGAGGTGCGGTTGCGTTGCCGTGGCGGCGTATCAGGCGGCCATCGCTGCAGAGATCGAAATCGCCGCAGCCGTCGTAGCCGAGACTTGAGGATGTGGGCGCGAGCAGCATGATGCTGTCCATTCGGTTTTCGTCCCAAGCATCGATCAAGCGTTTGAGATTTGGTGTGCCGTTTTCGATCCAAACCGAATCCGAATTGTGGATGATAAACGGCGCTTCACCGAGCAATGGCAGAGCGCGGACAACGCCGCCGCCAGTTTCCAGCAGCAGGCCGCGTTCGTCTGAAATGGCGACGCGCGGGCGATCGCGGCGGGCGACGTGCTGTTCGATTTGGTCAGCGCGGTAGTGGACGTTGACGACGGCCTTCGCAATGCCAGCGTCGCCAAGACGATCGAGAACATGGTCGATCAGCGGCCGGCCGGCGAGAGGCACGAGCGGCTTAGGCAAGGTATCGGTCAGCGGCCGCATGCGGGTGCCGAGCCCGGCGGCAAGCACAAACGCGGTTGTTGGCCGTTGTGTGGTCGTCACAGGGATGCTCATCTCAATTGCTGTCGTCAGGTCTCAGAGGCGCAGGGCGCGGCTGCGCATCGCTACGGGCAGGTTGTCGTCATACCACGCCTTGAGCGGCGCAAGGTCCGGGTGGGCGAGGTCGCGGGCGAGATACCCCCAGATCCTTGGCACGTGCGCCAGATATTGCCGCTTGCCGTCGCGTTTGGCGAGGCGGGCGAAAATGCCGAGAATTTTGCTGTTTCGCTGGGCACCGAGCGCTGCGTAGGCATAGCGGAATTGCGTTTCATCGAAGGACGTGTCCAGCGCTGCCGCGCCGTTGCAATAGCGGTCGAGCAATGTCTGCTCAAGACCAGCTGGAACATCGACCCGAGCATCTTGCAACAGCGAGACAAGGTCATAGGCTTCCGGCCCGATGAGTGCGTCCTGGAAATCGATGATGCCAACGTCGCGCGGAGGGGCGCGGCCGTCGAGCGCAAGCAGGTTGGGCGAGTGATAGTCGCGAAGCATCCAGCCTTTTGGACTTTCGAGGATCCGCGTGAACACGTTGTTCCATATGGACAGGAATTCGGTTTTGACAACATCAGGTACGGCGCTTCCAAACGCTGCCGGCCAATACCAGTCGATGAGCAGCTCAACTTCCATTTGCATTGTGCCGCGATCGAGCAAGTGCATCGCATACGTCGTGCCGCCGGGTAGTGGCAGCGTGGCACTGGGGCGATGTTGGCGCAGTGCCAGCAAGGTATCGGTGCCGCGCGCCCAAAGTGCCGCCTGATCGCCGCGGCGCAGCACCTCTGGGCCGAAGACGGCGTCGCCGAAATCTTCGATGAGAAGCAAGCCGCTTGGCATATCATGAGCAAAAATTTGCGGACTTGAAAATCCAGAAACTGAAAGCGCATGCGCAATCGCCACGAACGGCCGCACATCTTCCGCCAGATGCGCAACTTGGCTGTAAGGCTTTCCATCGCGCACGGGTGGCCCGTCGGGTTGGCGCGGCGCATCCATCAGGACCGCGCGGCTGCCGTCGCTTTTTCGCAGGCGCGCGTAGCGGCGGGGCGAGGCATCGCCTTGCAAAAAGGAAAACCGCACATCAGCGCCGCCCCAGCCGTTGGCATTGGCGAACTGGCGGATTTCACTGAGGCGGGATATTCGTTTTGCCGCAGTGCCAGTGCCCGAGATGGTGATGTCGCGCCGGTCAGGCGCGCCGGTATCAGACAGGGTCACCGTGATGCGATCCTCAGGTATCATACCGGCGGCGCGCGACGGCCACTCGATAATGGCAACACCGCGCTTCAACGCCAGATCAAGTCCGAGTTCGAGAACCTCATTGGGATCGGTCAGCCGGTACAAATCGAAATGCGCCACGTCAAAGCGGCGCGTCTCGTAAGTTTGCACCAGTGTGAACGTCGGGCTTGGCACTTCCCGGATCGCGCCGTCCGACAATGCACGGATCAGAGCGCGCGCAAACGTTGTTTTGCCGGCACCCAGATCGCCTTCAAGGGCAATCGTGTCGCCGGGCAAAAGCGCAAAGGCGATCTCCTCGGCGAGCCGAAGCAGATCGGGTTCAGAAACATGGGTGAGGGTCAAAGGCGCGGACATCGGGCGGCAGTCTACGCCGCGCGATTGCGGCGGGCCACTACGATCATGCCGCTATCCGCAGCCGGAAGCGGGCGTTCTGGAATGCGGACTGTGACAGTGGTGCCACGGCTTTCTTGCGATTTGATATCAATGCTGCCGCCGTGCAGTTCAACGAGGCTCTTGACGATCGAAAGGCCAAGCCCCGCGCCCCGGTGCTTTGAGCCCTGGCTGCGGCTTTCGAAGCGCTGGAAGACGCGGTCGATTTGATCTTGCGGAATGCCGACGCCGTGGTCTTCGACCGAGAACACAACATCGCCGCGTTCGCGCCAGCAGGTCAGTTGCACGGTGTCGCCTGCCTTTGAGAATCCAACGGCATTTGACAGCAAATTATAAAGCACCTGACGCATGCGGGCTTCGTCCGCCATAAATTCGGAGACGTCATCGGCAACAGCAATTTGAATGGTCAGCCGCGAGCGGATAGCGCGTTCGCGAATGCCGAGAATCGCAGCGTCGATAACCGTGCGGACGCCGACCGGTGTCAGCCGCAGGTCTAAGCTGCCGGCATCGATTGTCGCAAGATCGAGAATATCGTCGATGATGGACAGCAGCGTTTTCGACGACGCCATGATGTCGGCAACGTATTCGCTCTGCTTGTCGTTCAAGTCGCCCATGAAGGGGCTGGCGAGCAATTCCGTAAAGCCAATGATGTTGGTCAGCGGCGTGCGCAACTCATAGGAAATGTGACCGATGAATTGCGTTTTGAGCCGGTCGGCGGCAACGAGCGCTTCGTTGCGCTCGACAAGAGCCCGTTCGGCGCGGCGGGCATCCGTTACGTCGGCAAACGTCAACAGGGTCGCGCCATCCGGTAGTGGCATCAACGCGAAGTCGATGACGCTAACGTCGGCCCGGATCATCTGGCCCTCGAACGTCTCACGCTCGTCGAGAAACGCCGTCACCGCGCGGCTGACACGCGACCAGATTTCAAAGTCATTATAGAGTGGCGAAGCAAGGCGGATGACGTCATCGACGTGTGGGAGTTCAGCGAGGCGCTTAGGCGCAATCTTCCAGATGGTCTCAAAGGCCTTGTTGTAGAGCTTGAGGCGTCCATCGGTGCCGAACACCGCGACGCCCTCGGTCAGGCTATCGAGTGTTTCGCGCTGGACATCGATGAAAGCGTTGTAGCGGCTCTCAAGCGACAGCCGCTCTGTTTCATCGGCAAAAAGATAGGTGACGCCGCCGTCGGGCCGCTGCTC
>JAYUCQ010000083.1:0-2414 GCA_043740265.1 Hyphomicrobium sp. | reverse complement strand
GAGTGAGCGAGCGGCGCAAGTTGTCGGCAAGCTTCCAGCGTCCAAGGGTCGCCAGTGCGTCGCCATCGTTGTCACGCTTGTAATCGCCGCGGCCAGATACAATCCATGGCAGAAGCTGCCAGTCGCCGCGTACCCAACGATGTTCGCGCGCTCGTGCCACATCGTACCGGCTCGGAAAATCTTCGACGACCTCAACGTCGGTCGCTAAACCTGCGCGTGCGTAAAGCCCTTCGAGAAGATCGTGACTGAGCACGGAGTTGTCGCTGATACGTCCAGTTAAACGAGCTTCGAAAGCGTCGACATCGTAAATGCCTTTGCCAGCGAACGAACCTTCGCCGAACAAATCCTGATAGAGATCAGAAATGGTCCCTGCGTAGGGTTCGATGCCGCCTGCCGCAGAAAATAATCTCTGATACAGCGAAGCGTCTTGATCAGTCGGCAAGCTCGGCGTCACCCGCGGTTGCAGGATGCCGTAACCGGTGACGTTGCGCTTGAGGTGCTCTGAGTAAACGGGTCTGTTGAACGGGTGCACCATTTTGCCGATGAGGCGGCGCGCACTTTCTCTCGGCAGCCTGGTATCGGCATCGAGCGTGATGACGTATTTGATGCCGTTGGGATATTCGAGATCGAGGCCGTCACTGCTGACGAAAGACGTGTCGCGGCTGCCTCGCAATAGCCGGTTGAGCTCGTGCAGCTTACCGCGCTTGCGTTCCCAACCCATCCAAACGCCCTCGTGCTCATTCCACAGACGTTTGCGGTGGAGCAGGTAGAAACGTTGCGCGCGCGATTGCGTGGGGTGCTGCTGATTAAGCCGGTCGATGCCGCGTTGGGCCGTCTTATACAGTTCCTGATCGAGGGACGTTATTTCGGCCGCGCTATCGGTCCAGTCGGAAAGAAGTGCGTAAAAAATATTCTCCTGGTGGCTGGCGAGATGGTGAATTTCGAGGCGGCTGAGAAGTTCATCGATGCTGGCATTGTCGGCGATCAGCGAAGGAATGACGATCAGCGTGCGTGCCGTATCTGGCACGCCGTCAACCAGTTCCAAACCCGGGATGATCTGCGGTTGAACCTCGTGGGTGATCGCCTGATTGACAATCGCAGTAGCTAAATCGATCGCGGGCAAAATACCAAGGACGGCCAACACGACCAGAAACAGTGGTGAAATTCCCTGCCCGACGAGGGCGAGACAGGGCACAGCCAAAATGAGAAGCGCGAGAAATGCAATGCTGCCAATGTAGCCGGGCAGTCCGCCCCGAAGAGTGATTTGCGCCGGAATATCGCGTAGTACGCGGCGGAATGAGATCGAAGATTTAAGTTTCTCACAACCTTCGCCGAGCAGGAAGTGTCCAGTCTCCCGGTCGGGAATGCGCTGGCGTTCTTCTGCGGCCATCGATACGGCGCGCTTAGCGATCTCGATCTCTGACAATGGCGAGCGGCGCGCCAGATTTTCGATGACGTTGCGATAAGAGTTCCGGCTCGCGAAATCCATCGCCGAAAAGATGAGGTCTTGATTGAGCGCCGCGTCAACAAGGCTGACGCTTTCGAAGAACTCTGGCCAATCGACGTCTGGCATCACGCGCATGCTTCGGATGATGTGCCGCACACTGTTGTTCGTTGCAGCGATCGATTGATGTTCGTGACGCACGACATCTTCTGCGGTCATATCGGAGCCAGCGAGCTGGGCTTGCAACCACTCACGCCCCGCTTTTACTTCGCCAGTGCCGTCGCCGAGCCGATGGATAAGTTGGGAAATGAAAGCCGTGCGCAGAGCACCGGTCGCGCTGAAGATAGAGGCAGGCTCTATGCTGGCAGCATTAGGTTCCAATTGTTGTTGGACAAGCCGGTCAGCAAAGGCGTCCGCGTCACGGCGCTCATCGCGGCTCTTCACAATTCGGCGTCCGGCCCGCCGCAAGTTTTCAACGAGAACCAGACGCAGCGTGACAGGAAGCGCCCACAATTCTCCGATCGTTAGAGGCTGGACCTTTTGATAGGCACCGACGAACGCCTCGAGCATGGCACGATCAAACCGGCTATCAGAGTGCGCGACAAATGCCCAAGCGACGCCGAGTATCCGAGGGTAGCCAGTAAGTGGACCTTCCGCCAATTTCGGGAGTTGCTGGTAATAAGCCGGCGGCAAATTTTTCCGGATGTCGCGTATTTGCTCTTCGACGACATGCGAATTGTTTACGAGCCACTCGGCGCCTGGCGTGACGGCGCGGCCTTCAATGATCGCTTTCGCAATGACCCGGTGTGCAGTCAGCAATTCCTGTTCGTTGTCTTTCAGCCGGCGGTGCAGGCTAAACACGCGCCGGGGATAAGCAGTGACCCTTTGTGCGCGCGCTAAGCTGTCACCATGTTGCTCTAAACGCTCCTTGCCGAAGACTTCTTCTCGAATCGGATTTTCATTGTCCCAC
>JAYUCQ010000082.1:0-2415 GCA_043740265.1 Hyphomicrobium sp. | reverse complement strand
TTACTGATGATTGGCCCGCCGGGTTCGGGTAAAACGATGCTGGCGGCGCGACTGCCGTCGATCCTGCCGCCGCTCGCGCGTGAAGAAATACTCGAAGTTTCGATGGTGCATTCGCTGGCTGGCGAACTGATGGGCGGCAAGTTGAGCTTTGACCGGCCGTTCCGCCATCCGCATCACTCGGCCAGCATGGCAGCGCTCGTCGGCGGGGGATCGCGGCCAAAGCCCGGCGAAGTGTCACTCGCGCACTTAGGGGTTTTGTTTCTCGACGAACTGCCTGAGTTCCAACCCAACGTGCTCGATGCGCTGCGCCAGCCGCTGGAATCGGGCGAAATGATCATCGCGCGCGCCAATCATCGCATTTCGTATCCCTCGCGCATTCAGCTCGTCGCGGCCATGAACCCGTGCAAGTGCGGCGGCTCCGGCCCTGGCATCAGCTGCAAGCGCGGTCCGCGCTGTGCCGCTGACTATCAGGGGCGCGTTTCGGGCCCGCTGCTAGATCGCATCGATCTGCAGATCGAAGTGCCAGCGGTCTCGGCCGCCGATCTCGTACTGCCGGCCGCGATCGAAGGTAGTTTCGAAGTGCGCGCCCGCGTTACAGCCGCGCGTGATCGCCAGCGCGCCCGCTTTGCCAGCTTGGGCGTCAAAGGCGCGCGCACCAACGCTGAGTGTTCCGGCCAGATCCTCGAGCAAATCGCGATGCCAGATGAGGCGGGCGTAGCTCTGTTGCGGCAGGCGGCTGATAAGTTGCAGCTTTCGGCGCGCGGCTTTCATCGCACCTTGAAAGTGGCGCGCACGCTCGCCGATCTCGACGGCTTGGAAAAAGTCAGCCGCGCCCACATCGCCGAGGCTCTGAGCTATCGCGCCGAGGTGCTGCGGCAGAGCCGGGCTGCTTGAAGGTAGGCAGTAGGCAGTAGGCAGTAGGCATTAGGCAGTAGGCAGTAGAGGAGGCGAGCGTTTTGCGCATCAATTCGTATCGCGATTTGAAAGTGTGGCAGCAGGGCATGAGCTTGGCGGTTGCTATATATCAAGTCACCGCGACGATGCCTGCGAACGAACAATACGGGATGACCTCACAAATACGCCGTGCGGCGGCGTCGGTCCCAGCGAATATTGCTGAAGGCTACGGGAGGGGAAGTACTGGCTCTTACGTTCATTTTCTAAAGATTGCGAGAGGATCTCTTCTGGAGCTGGAGACGCATCTGTTGCTCGCTGAAAAAATTGGGTTGCTGAGGGTCGAACAGATCCGGCCCTCGCTTCAAATTGCAGAGAGCATCGGAAAAATGCTATCTGCTCTGATCAAATCGGTCCGCAGCATTGCTCATTCGGCTGGCGTAAGCTCGCACAATTCGCGTACTGCCTAATGCCTAATGCCCACTCCCTACTCACTTCAGGCAAACGCTGACTTCACGCCCTTCTGCATCGCCGCGGCCTGGGCGGCGTTGCGCAATAGGCAGGCAATGGTCATCGGGCCGACGCCGCCCGGCACCGGCGTGATGGCGCCCGCAACGCGCGCGCATTCCGCATAATTGACGTCGCCGACGAGCTTCGTTTTACCGTTCTCGCCCGGCACGCGGTTGATGCCGACGTCGATGACGATGGCGCCGGGCTTGATCCAGTCGCCGCGGACCATTTCAGGAATACCAACAGCTGCCACCACGAGGTCGGCCGCCTTCACCACTGCATGCAAATCGCGCGTGCGCGAATGCGCAATCGTCACCGTGCAATGTTCGCGCAGCAACAGTGCGGCCACCGGCTTTCCAACAATGTTTGAACGTCCAATGACGACCGCGTTCATGCCAGCCAACGATGGGGCGACAGTCTTGGCCAAAATGATCGAGCCTGTCGGCGTGCACGGCACTAGGCACTTTTCGCCAACCCACAACCGGCCGACGTTAACGGGATGGAAGCCATCGACATCCTTGTCCGGGTCGATGGTGTTGAGAACTTTCTCGGCGTTGATGTGTTTAGGAAGCGGCAGCTGCACGAGAATGCCGTGGCAGGCTGGATCTTTGTTGAGCTTATCGACGAGCGCCAGCACGTCGGCCTCGCTGGTTTCGGCCGGCAGCTTGTGCTCCCAAGAATTCATGCCGACTTCGATGGTCTGCAGCGCCTTGTTCTTGACGTAGACTTTACTGGCTGGGTCTTCGCCGACGAGAACGACGGCCAAGCCTGGCTTCACGGCGTGGTCCTTGATCAGGCGGGCAACTTCTGCGGCCACTTGAAGGCGCACGTCAGCTGCAATTTTCTTTCCGTCGATGATTTGAAAGCCGGCCATCGCAGCACTTCCTCCAGTTGGTGTTTTTGAAATTTGTTCAAGTGTTTGCATTTATTGCTTTGTCACTCAGCGCCCAGATGGTTTCAAGCCGGGTTTCCAGATCAGCCGTGTCGCCCGCGACGCTCAACGACTTGACGCGC
>JAYUCQ010000081.1:0-5919 GCA_043740265.1 Hyphomicrobium sp. | reverse complement strand
CGTCGGGCGAGACAACGACGACATCATCGGTCTTGCCGTAATTTTCTTCAATGTCGCGCGTGACGACGGGTGCCGCAAACAAGTTGTCGGTCGGGATGTCGAAGAAGCCCTGGATCTGCCCGGCATGCAGATCAAGCGTCAACACGCGATCAGCGCCGGCCCGTTCAATCAAGTTGGCGACAAGCTTGGCCGAAATCGGCGTTCGCGGTCCAGGTTTGCGATCCTGGCGTGCGTAACCGAAATAAGGAATAACCGCCGTTATACGCCGTGCCGACGAACGCTTCAGGGCGTCAATCAGGATCAGCAGTTCCATCATGTTGTCGTTGGCCGGGAACGATGTCGATTGCACGATGAAGACGTCCTGGCCGCGGACGTTTTCTTGAATCTCGACAAAGATTTCCATGTCGGCGAAGCGCTTGACCTGGCCCTTGGTCATGGGCAGCTTCAGATAGGCGCTGATGGCGTCGGCGAGGGGGCGGTTGGAGTTTCCAGCGACGATTTTCACTGCGAGCTTCCCTCGGCTGTCAGCCCCTGTCGCGTCACTGAACTTGGCATCAAAAGGCATGGGCCGTCCCGCGCGACTGGTTATATGACGGGCTTCTAACAATTGGGCCCGGACGTTTCAACCGCCCAGGCCCCATTAGTTCGGATCGTAGTGAAGCAATTTAAGGCAAAGGCCTCACGGCCCTAGTTTGTCTTTTGTTGCGGCAGCAGCTTCAGAATGCCCTGAGCTGCGGCCGCGGCTGCGGCATCAGCCGTCTTGCCCCAGGCGCCGTCAAGCGACCCCTGCGGCACTTCGTTCTTCTGCGACACCGTGCCAAGCTTTTTGCCAGTCGGGTCAATGACGTTCCAGTCGATCTGGATCGGCTGCTTGCCGTCCTTGCCCTGGCCCATCGCCACCTTGCCCTCAACCTTGTAGGCAGGGCCGGCCGGCGTTGGGGTTAGTGCCACACCGTTCTTGGTCAACTCGCGCTGAATAGCCGTGGTCAAAGTCGCACCGCCATCGCCTGGAGCGCCGGTCACATTCGGCACGGTCGTAATGATAGGTGCGTTGCTGTCGATGCTTCCCGTGGTTGGGCCGGACGAGGGCACCGTCAGTGCGACGGGTGTCGCAGCTGGCGTCGTGCTGGTCGCCACCGCAGGCGTCGCCATCGCAACCTTTTGCTGGGCTTGCGTTGACGTAACAGCAGCGGCAGTTGCGACCGGCGTTGCAGCAGCAGCACCAGGTGTCATTGCGGGGGCGGCGCTGGCGACGGGGATGCTGCCGGAGCTACCAGGAAGCCAGCTCGCAATCTGTGCAGCCGTTTTATCGGCTATACTTTGCACAATTTGCGGGGTGACGGCCGACCATGGATCCTTGCCTGCACCAGCGGCAAATTCTTCACCCGTGATGCGGTTGGCGCGCTTGCCCGTTTGGTCGGTCACATCCCAGATGTAGGAAATCTTGGAACCGGTTTTCTCGCGCGCCGCAACGATGTAGCCGCGGAGAACGTACTCGCCCTTGCCGCCCGGCGCATGCGCTACCGAGATCTTGCTGCGATCGAACGAACTCGTCAGCTGCGTTTGCAAATCGCGGGAGATATTGTCGGGCGCACCAATGACCGGCGCAATCTCGAGCTTCGCCAGCTGTGCGTTTGATGCCGCCAGCGGTGGTGCCGTGAGGGCCGCTTGAGGCGCGGTGCTGTCGCCGCCACCCAAAATGTTTGACGCGCTCTCGCATCCGGCCAGCGCGAACGCCGCCAAAGATATCAAGAGGCTTAGTCTCAAAGGCTTGATGCAGCCGATGCCAGCCGCAATTTTGCTAGCCGGATTTTTGTCAGTCGCAGAGTTTAAGGTCGTCACGCTGACGTCCCCCTTTTGCCCACCCGCACACGTCCGGTGGCCAGCATACAAACGCTGCGGCCAAACTCCTCTGATACTACCGGTACACCCCGAAACCTGTAGATCAATCGCTGCGTACCCGTCCAGATGGCCAACGCTATTAACCGTGGTCAGATCGCGGCATTGCCGTGGATGGCGGATAAATCGCTGTGGATTGTGCACTTAAGCCACGACAATGGCAGAGATTTGGCGGCCGTAGTCGTCCTGCTTGCGCTGTGTTGTCCGCCGGAACGAGAAGAAAAGTGATTCGTTGGCATGGGTGCAGGTGCTGGCGTTAACAATGCTCGTAATGTTCCCCGCCGCCAGCCGCGCCAACACGAAGCCCGGCAGGTCGAAGTGAGCCTTGGCGTTGGAATTGGCGCGGGTCAGGAACCGGTCATAGGCCGGGCTGAGGGCCAGCAGTTCCGCTTCAAAGTCGGGCCCAACCTCGTAGGCGGGTTGGTGGATACACGGACCAAGTGCAGCCTGGATGCGCGATCGCTCAGCGCCTTGGCGTTCCATTTCGGCAATTGTGCTCTCGATGATACCGGCAACGGCGCCGCGCCATCCGGCATGCGCTGCCGCGACGATTTTGGCATGTGGGTCGGCAAACAAAATGGGTGCGCAGTCGGCTGTGAGCACGCCAACGACAAGTCCAGGCGTCCGTGTGACGACGGCGTCGGCTTTGGGAAGTCCATCGCGCGGCACCGGCCCGCCGACGCTGAGCACCGTTGTACCGTGGACTTGATAGAGTGTGACAACGCCGTCGTGCATACCGCCGAGATGCGTGGAAACGCGTCTGCGGTTTTCAAGCACGATTGCTGGATCGTCGTTGGAGCCGAGACCACAGTTCAGTCCGGCATAGATCCCGGTCGATGCGCCGCCCGCGCGCGTGAAAAAGCCGTGACGGATGCCTGGGAGTTTCGCAAGATTCGCAGCTTCAATCGGGGACAGCATGCTAATTTCCAAATCCAGGCAGAGGTGGCAGTTGCGGTGATCTCACGCCCATCACTTTGAAGCGCGTGCCCATGCCATTGGGCGACATGAGCCGCGCAATGCCGGCTTCAATCTCGCCAGCGCGTTGCGGATTGGCGTTCATAAGCCGCGAGGCGCGCTCGATCATACCAAGTGAGCCGAAAAACTCGGCCTGCGTCACGGGACCGTCGATCGCAAGCCCTGACGCATGCAGCGCCGTCGCCAATTCGAAAAAGCTGATTTGCGCCGAGAGATCGGCCTCGCCCGGGGACGTCAGCGGCGACTCGTAGGCGTGGTTGCGCACGGCTTGCAGCGTGTCTCCGCTGACGGGCGCAACATGACCATAGTCGATGAGCAGCGCTGTCATGGGCCCATTTTGATTGAGGGTCTTGAATGCCTCCGCCAGCCGCTCCGGGCGCTGGCTCTCGACAACCGATCCCAATATGGCGTCGGGCAATTGCGCATCGAGATCATCGCGGGTCCGCGTACCTGGAACCGTTGTGAAACAGAGCTCACCGCCCGCATCGATACCGACACCCCGCCAACGCCAGCCGGTGTCCGTCTTAATCCATTGCTCGACCGGCCAAGCGTCAAGAAACTCGTTCGCCAGTATAATTGCAGGCACCGGAAAGCCGGCAAGATTTTGCCCCCACGTGACAGGCACGCCTGCCCCGCTCAAGGCATCGCGCTGGGCACCAGCAAGCGTCGGGCTGAGTTCCAGCAAATGCACCGAAGCCGCCGCGACGAACCCTGGAACCACGCGGGCGGCTCGCAGCGCATCGCGCATCATCGTGCCCCGGCCAGCACCATACTCGACCAGTTGCAGCGCCGGAGGCGATCCCAGCACCTGTAGCCAGACCACAGCCGACCACAAACCGATGATTTCGCCAAAGACCTGCGTGATCTCGGCGGCAGTAATGAAATCTCCGGTGCTGCCGATGACGGTTTGGGTTGCGTAATAGCCGTGCTCTTCATCCCAAAGGCAGCGGCCCATGTATTCGGCAACCGTCATCGGCCCATCGCGCCCGATGCTGGCCTTGAGCTTCAGCGCCAGGGGCGTGTTGCGGCGGGCTGCGGGATCATACGCGGTCACGCGGTTTGCTTTTCTGCGGCTTGGCCCTTGCGGGCCGTGACAATCAAATAAACGCCAAGCGCCAGCATCGGCAGGCAGTAGACCTGCCCAGCTGTGAACGGCTCGATGTTGAGCGCGTGGAGCGGTTCGGGTTCGCGGAAGAACTCGCAGATTGCGCGCGCAATTGCATACCACACGAGCCAGACTCCGGCGACCAGTCCGGGACGCTTGAGACCGAGCAGTTGATGCGTCATCACGCGCATAATGATCAGCATGACGACGCCTTCGAGCACCGATTCATAGAGTTGGCTCGGATGGCGCGGCAGGTCCCCGCCATTGGGGAACACCATCCCGACGCCGGCGTCCGTGACGCGGCCCCAGTGCTCCGAGTTGATGAAATTGGCGATGCGGCCGAGCATCAATCCGAATGGCGAAGCGGTACAGCATAGATCCGCAACTGAGCGCGCTGATACATTGAACTGATGTGCGAACAGCGGGATGGCGACCGCCGCGGCAATGACAGCACCGTGGAACGACATGCCGCCGCGCCAAATCTGGAACACTTCGCTGGGGTGCGCATAATAGTAGCCGGGATCATAGAGCAGCACCTGACCCAAACGGCCGCCCAGAATGACCGCGAGAGTCACATACAGCAGAAGATCATCGACCCGCTCGACGCCAAAAGGCGGCGTGTTGTTTTTCCAGAGCGATGGCGTCGACAGCAACCGCCGTACGTACAGCCAGCCCAGAACTAGGCCCGCCATATAAGAAAGACCGTACCATTTGATCGACATCGGGCCGATCGTGAGCGCGATAGGATCGATGTTGGGATAGGTAAGGAAGGCCAAAGTCATCATAGAATCGGATCCCTTGACCAAGCCCGTTGCCGCCGGGTCCAAATTTACCCCGGCCCGCGCCGCCTTCGAACCGGCATTGGCCCCGTTGTTCGGGATGCCAGACGCACTGTCAAGGCCAGCTCAACGTTTCCGGGCCGCGTTGGCGGGTTCGGCTCCGGAACACAATATCGAGCCTTGCAGGGCGGCCCTGGCGCGGCCATATCTAGCGGGAATTGCCAATTTTTATACAAGGGCTGCACCCATGACCCAGTCATCCAATCGGTTCTTCGATGATTTCGCCAAGTTGATGACAGACGCTGCCGGTGCCGCTGAAGGTATGAAGCAGGAGGCGCAATCACTTTTCAAAAGCCAGTCCGAGCGCTTTATGCGCGACATGGATGTGGTGACGCGGGAAGATTTTGAGGCCGTCAAAGCGATGGCGCAAAAGGCGCGCGAAGAGAATGAAGCTCTGTCACAGCGTATTGCTGCGCTTGAAGCCAAACTCGCAACCCGCTCGTAGCGGAAACTAGAGTCGCTACGAGATTGGTCATGTTTGTAGCCGCCCAGTGATGCACGAACTCATCCACACCCAATTGCAGACTTCTCTACATGATAATGCATTTTGGCCGGTATTTTGGCTTGTTACCCCGTAACTTACCACATTGACCGTGGACAAGGCAGGCTGCGGCGGCCGGCTCGCTTGCGACTCGCGAGGGCCTCTGTTTTGGTCCGCGGCACGCAGGACAATACACGCTGTCTCGTTGCGCGTTGATGATGATGACATTGCCCGCCGCGACGAAGCGAACGCGACCCAATCTTAGTCAGTCTAAGATCTGACGCGAATGATAAGGAAGTGCACGAATGGCATTGGCCGAACGCAGCTATGACCGCGTCCTCAATCCAATCGATCTCGTCGAACAACTCGCGCAAAGCCACGACTGGCCAGCTGAGCGGTCGAGTGACGACGAACTGACGCTCATTGTTGCGGGCACTTGGACCGATTATCACATCTCACTAAACTGGCGCGAAGACCTGGAGGCCCTGCATCTGGCTTGCGCCTTTGACTTCCGCGTTCCTGAAAATCGCCTGCCGGAAATGTACCGCCTGGTTGCCCAGATCAACGAGCAGCTTTGGCTCGGCCACTTCGATTTGTGGACCCAGGAAGGCCTCGTCATG
>JAYUCQ010000080.1:0-2420 GCA_043740265.1 Hyphomicrobium sp. | reverse complement strand
CCAGGCTGACACCCTTGACCGCCACGACAAGCCCCGCCCCTTGGCCGAGCTCCTTGACGACATTTTCGCATTGCAGAACCGGAGCAGCACTCATCTTGAAAACACCGTTGCAGGATCAATTTTTGTCACTTTGACGATGGCCGATAGCGCCGAAATGGCGCACATCCCGACGGTCAACGCGAACAACCAGAACGCCAACCCTGGGGTCATCACCAGCGGCAACGCTGAGTTCTTGCTGAAATACAAAATCACCAGCGCAATGGCCATGCCGAGCAGATAGCCGATGACCGCACTCAACCCGGCTTGCGCCAAGATGACTTTGTGAATGTAGCCTTTGGTCGAGCCCAGCGCCCGCAACGTCGCAAATTCGTGGATGTGGTCCTTGGTGCTGGAATAGAGCGTCTGCGCCACGATAACGGTGCCGACGAGACTGCCGAGCAGTGCGCCACCTATCAGCGCCAAGCCGGCGCCTGTTTTAAACAGCCACTGCTTCAAACTGCGGGCCCGAAATTCGTCTTTGGTCAACACGTCCGCCGAGCTGAGCCTTGAGGCCAGATCGGCTTTGACCGCGTCGGAGCTCGCACCGGGCGCGAGCTTCACCAGCAAGAATGTAATGCGGTCGCTGTCTGCGCCCAACAACTGGCGGGCGCGGTTGAGCGTCGTAAACGCGTACGGCGACTGCGTGAACGAGCGGATACCTTCGGTCAACACCCGGACTTTGACCCGCCCTGTAGCGACCTGCGCCGTATCACCGATGCCATTGATACCAAGCTCGGCCAAATAACTGTGATCGACCGCAATGGCATCAGGTGCTTTAATATCTTCAAGCGTGCCTTGCATCAAATTCCAAGGCACAAGACCTTTTTCATCGCTGTCACTGCCGACGACGACGACGCGCGAAGAGCCGCCTTCGGGTTTGCGCCACTCGGCGAAGGATACAACCAGCGGCACGACGGATTGCACACCCGGCGTCGCCAGTGCCTGATGCCGTTCGCGGTCGGTCAACAGGATGCCGCCATCCTCAAAGCTCTTAGCGCCAAAGGTTGTGACCCACAGGTCACCGTCGGCCCTGTCGATGCTGGCCGTGATCATTTTGCTCGAACCGAGGTAGAGGCCGAGCTGAACGGCCACCAGCACGATCGAGAACAAAATCCCGATCAGCGTCACTGCCAATCGAATGCGGTCGTGGACGAGGTTGCGCAGCGCAAGTGTCAAGATCATGAGTTCAGCCAGACCAATCGCCCAGAACATTCAGAACATTTGTAGAGCGCCGGATATGGCGCTGAGGAAGCCGTCGCGAAAGTGTGCGGCTAACCGTGCCAGCCGCGTCAATAACGTCACGACGCCATTAACTGTTCGAAATACTCATCGCATTATATACCCGGCACGCCACACTGACCACTCTTTGCGGCAGCGCAGCGACACTGCGTCGTCGTCAGCCTTAACGCTTTGCGAGCGTTGACCTATCCGCTGAGAAGTCGTCAAGTCTTATGGCTTCAACCCGCTATAAGCTCCAATGTTTCGCCGTTTTCAGGGCATAGGCTCGAAAAAGCTCAACAGTCACATGTGATTTAATGTCATGCAAAACAATGCACATACCCGGCTTATGCCGCGACTATCCAAACGAGCCAGTAAAATTCTGGCCGCGGCCCTGGTAATGTCGGCGGTCTCGACGGCCGGTTTCGCCGCCGGGATGCCGAAAGAGGCAGGCCTCTGGATCGACGACAGCGGCGATGGCGCGGTAAAGATCGAACCGTGCGGCGCCAAGCTTTGCGGCCACATTGTTTGGCTGCGCAACCTCGTGAATGACAAAGGCGACGTGCTGAAAGACCGGCACAATCCCGATCCCAAAATGCAAAGCCGGTTGATTTGCGGCTTGCCGGTTATGGGCCAGCTCGACGCCCAGCCGGAGGGAGGATTTGACGGCGGATGGGTCTATGACCCCAAGGAAGGCAAATCTTACTCCGTTGCCATCCAATTGGCAGGCGCTGATCAATTGCAAGTAACGGGCTATTTGGGCGTCAAGCTGCTCGGCAAGACGATGTATTGGACGCGGGCAAAATCCGAATTGCCGAGTTGCACGTCAACAGCGGCTGCGGTGCCACCAGACACGAAACCCACGACCTCAAATGCAACTGTTGGGGCCGCAGCGGCGGCAACCGCGCCAGCAGCAGCGGCACCCATTGCCGTTAAAACCAAAGGTGCAGCAACTGCGGAGACCCTGCCGTGGGCCGATGCAAAACCGGCCGCGAAGCCCGTTACCGCAAAGCCGGCGGCCGCAAAAGCCGTCAATCCAAGCTCTAAGCTTGGCGCATCAAGCGTTCATCCGGCAGCCAAAAGTATAAAGAAAGCCAAGCCGCCAGCGGCAATTATTCAGCAGCGCCCTGAGACTGCTTTGCAATAGCTGGCCGCACTTCGGC
>JAYUCQ010000079.1:0-2430 GCA_043740265.1 Hyphomicrobium sp. | reverse complement strand
CGCTGGACATCGATGAAAGCGTTGTAGCGGCTCTCAAGCGACAGCCGCTCTGTTTCATCGGCAAAAAGATAGGTGACGCCGCCGTCGGGCCGCTGCTCTGCCATGACGTGCAAAATGCGCCCGTCCGTGAGATGCCAGCCATCTTCCAGTTCCGCGCCCGTTTGATAGCAGGCCAGAACGCGGGCTTTCCAGTCGCGATAATTGACGACCGGCGGCAGTTTGCCTTGCTCGCGCAGACGATCGAGAATGGCGCTATCGCTTGGTTTGGCGCGCAGCCAATCGGCGTCGAGCTGCCAGAGATTGCGGTAGGCGTCGTTGAAGAACACGAGCTGCTGGTCGCGATTGAATATGGCGACGGCAGTTTCAACGCGGTGGAGCGTTCGATCATAGGCATCGTTCTGGCGATTGAGTTCGTCTTGCGCCGACTCGATCGCGGTTACGTCGATGGCCGCACCCGCCATGACACCGTCGACGGGCAGAACGACGATGTCGTGCGGCCGGCGCTCGCCGCCAGCAACTAAGTGCACACGCGCCCGGTAGCTTTCGCCGAGCGCCATCGATTTGGCGACGGATTTGCGCTGGCGGCTTTCCAGGAGTTCGATTTGCTTCAGTAGAACTTCGGCTTCACTTTGCCCATCAACGGCGCTGATGTAGGCGGCGTTGACCCAGGTCAACCGCCCGTCAGCCGCCCGCAGCCACACCGGCATCGGCAGTGTATTCAGCAGTGCCCGGCAGGATCGTATGTCGCGTGAGAGCTGTGTGTGCTGGTCGTGGATGGCGGAGAGTTCGCGTTTGTAGCCGGCAATATCCTTCAAGCGCAAAACTGCGCGGCCTCCGGCAGCCCGGCCTTCTGCCTCGACGTTGCCGCCCGCCAGAGTTCTTAGGATAATATTGAAGGCGCGGCCATTGGCGAACAATAGATCCAGCGCGGATTTGAGAGACTGCGCGCTTTTGGCTTCGAGCCATTGACCAAAGCGGAGGACTTCCGTGTTGTTGTCAGGCAGGCCCGGCACGCCTGTGAGCGTATGCGCGACGATGCGGACAGCCTGGCCCTGCTCCCAGAAAATCAGCACTTGCTGTTCGGCGCGGATGATGGCGTCGGCGGCGGCAAGGTTGCGGCGCAGTTGCAGGCTCTCGGCTTTGGCATAGCGGCTTTCGCGCCGCGCGGTGCTGGTCATGTGCCAGACCATCAATCCGGCGACGGATGCGGCAACCGCCACGAGGGCAATCAACGAGACGTGGCGCAGGTCCAACAGATTGGGCGTCAGGCCGTGCCCCGCCATGAATGCCGCCAGCAGTGCCGCGACGCAGATCATCGAAGCCAGCAGCAGCAGCGCAAGCTGGCGGCGGGTCGTCGTTTTCTGGTTCCGGTTGGCGATGTCGCGCATTGAAGTCCAGTTTGGGAGGTCCAGATTGGATCGAAGAGGACTGACCTGCGGACGCGACACGGCAAGGCAGCAACAAACGCGAGCTGGCTAAGCCCGAATCAGACAATCGAGTATGCGGTTCTTGCGGCCCAGCCGCCAGCGCCGTGACCACCTGACATGACAACGGCGCCGGAGTGTTCCCCTGGCGCCGCGTCGGTTCTAATTACCTGCCTCGATATGAGCCAAGCTGAGCTTATAGCCCTAGTAGCGGTAGTGGTCCGACTTGAACGGGCCTTCAGGCTTGACGCCGATGTAAGCCGACTGATCGGGACGCAACGTGGTCAGTTTGGCACCGATTTTAGCCAAGTGGAGCATCGCGACCTTTTCGTCGAGGTGCTTGGGCAAGGTGTGGACCTTGGTCTCGTACTTGCCGGGGTTGGTCCACAGTTCGATCTGCGCCAGTGTCTGGTTGGTGAACGACGCCGACATCACGAACGACGGGTGACCCATGGCGTTGCCAAGGTTCACAAGTCGGCCTTCGGAGAGCAGGATGATGCGCTTGCCCGTTGGGAACTCGATCTCGTCAACCTGCGGCTTGACGTTATGCCACTTGTAGTTTTTCAGCGCTGCGACCTGTATCTCGTTGTCGAAGTGGCCGATGTTGCAGACGATTGCCCGGTCTTTCATCGCCCGCATGTGGTCGGCGGTGATGACGTCCTTATTGCCAGTCGCCGTGACGAAGATGTCGGCACGCGACGTTGCATCCTCCATGGTGACGACTTCGTAGCCTTCCATGGCGGCCTGGAGGGCGCAGATTGGATCGATTTCCGAAACCATCACGCGGCATCCGGCCTGACGCAGCGACGCCGCCGAGCCCTTACCGACGTCGCCAAAGCCGGCGACGAACGCGACCTTGCCGGCCATCATGACGTCGGTGCCGCGGCGGATGCCATCGACGAGCGACTCACGGCAGCCATAGAGGTTGTCGAACTTCGACTTGGTTACCGAGTCATTGACGTTGATCGCCGGGAACAGCAGCATGCCCTTTTTGTGCATTTCATAG
>JAYUCQ010000078.1:0-2438 GCA_043740265.1 Hyphomicrobium sp. | reverse complement strand
ATGCTGGCTGGCTGGGGATGGCCGCCGCCGCTAGCGACATGACCGTATCGCCCAACCTGCTAACTTGGCAGCATATTGCGATTAGCAATTTTGCCGTTTCGCCGTGGGGGCTTCGTTATGGTCTATTTTCTCGACTCCCTTGTGAACTTGGCTTTGAACGCCGCCGGCTTCACCGGCCTCAATGACCCGCACCAGATTTTGATCGCCGTCGTTCTCGGCACCGCCGCCGTGCTGTGGAACTCGTCGCTGGTTCCGAAGTGGGCGCTGGCGTCGTTTTTCACATTGATGGTTTTAGCGAGCTGCGTTGCGATCTATGCGTTGGCGCTCGGCCGTCAGCCAACCTGCGTCTACGCCTACGACACATCGAAGCCCGTCATAGCCGACAGCTTGGAACGCAAACTGACCTGGGACGAAGTCCGCAAGATGGATTGCCCGACGCTGTGGGTCGCACGCAACGAAATGTTCGCGCGTTCCAACTACTGCTTCTTTACGCCGATTGGATATTCGTATTTCGGCAACGACGCGACGTGCGATCCCAATGTCGAATTGCCGTCAACCGTGATCGGCCAGGACAACGCAAAAATTTTTGGCCGCATGGAAGCCCGCAAAGGATGTCCAATTCCAATGGATAGCTGCAAGAAGCTCGGCAAAGTCGCAGCGTCCCGTCTCGATCTCAAACGCAGCACGGTGAAGGAAGAGCAGTAGACGTGCCGGACCCCACATCGCAAAGCGATGTGGGGCGGTAGAAAGTCCTCACTCCCGCGCTGATTTGGCGAGCCGCACGAGGTTGAGAAATTCGTTGCGGTAACCGGAAGGGTCATCGCCGCGCGCTGATTGCGCCAGCGCCAGTACGTCGTCGAAGGAATAGCCCTGCGTATATGGCTCGCCCTTCATCAGTTGGCCGAAAGCGGCAACGGCAACCGAGAAGCGCTGTTCGACGGGTACTTCGCTGAGGTTGGTTTTCGACAGCCCGTCCGCGATGGGCAATGAGATGAGCTGCGAAGTATCCTCGTTCGGTTTCTTGTAGCGTAGTTTCAAAAACCCGAGTTCACCTGACGCCGCCATCGCTTCGTCGCGAATGGTGGCGCGCGGTGCAGCTGTTGCCTTACCGTAGCGCAGGTCATCGGCGAGAACCGGCGCGCCAACCGGCGTCACTTCATAAATCGCCGTTACCGTATGACCCGAGCCGATATCGCCGGCATCAACACGATCGTTGTTGAAGTCTTCGCGCCTCAGGTTTCGTGTCTCATAGCCGACGAGACGATATTCCGCCACCCGCGCCGGGTTCCATTCGATCTGCACTTTCACGTCCTTGGCAATCGTGAACAGCGTTGATGAGGATTCGTCTACCAGCACCTTGCGGGCTTCATTCAAGGTGTCGACATACGCGGCCGTGCCGTTGCCATTCTGAGCCAGCGTCTGCATCAGAGCGTCATTGTGATTGCCCTGGCCAACGCCGAGGATCGATAAGAAAATGCCGGACTGCCGCTTGCGCTCGATGTAAGATTTTAACTCACTCTGATCTGTGATGCCGACGTTGAAGTCACCGTCGGTTGCTAGAATGATGCGGTTGACGGCGCTTTTATCGAAACCGGCTTCGGCCAATCGGTAGGCGTCGGAAATGCCAGCCGCGCCTGCTGTTGATCCGCCAGCGCCAAGCCGGTCAATCGCAATCAAGATTTTGGCTTTATCGGAAACCTTTGTCGGCTCAAGTGCAATCCCAGATCCCGACGCATAGGTGACGATGCCGACGGTATCGTCCGGCTTCAATTGATCGACGAGCAAACGGAACGCGTTCTTGACCAGCGGCAGGCGGTCTTGCGGTTCCATCGAGCCCGAGACGTCCATCAGCAGCACGATGTTGGCGCGCGGCCGCTCGGCGCTTTTCAAGTCGTAGCCCTTGATCGCGACGTGCACGAGCCTGTTATTCGGGTTCCAGGGTGACGGCATCACCGTCACCGTTGGCTTGAACGGCGTCTCGGCGGTTTCAGGAGCGGGATACGCGTAAGGGAAATAGTTGATCATCTCCTCGACGCGCACGGCGTCCTTCGGCGGCAAGTGACCGGCATTGAGGGCGCGGCGTACGAAGGCATACGACGCGGTATCGACATCAATCGAGAACGTCGAGACGGGTTCGGTCGCAACCTGCTTGACCGGATTGATTTCTTTGGCGTCGAACTTGTCGCGATTTTCTTCGAGCACGATGGCCTTTTCCTGCTCGACGCGGCCCATCCAGGAATGCGGATTGGGCTTCGACGGATCAGCGGCTGCGGAAATGCTCGCGTCACGTTCGAGCATGCGGCGGCCGAGTTGGGCGTTGAGATCCGCTTTGCGCGCCGGAGCGGCTGCGATGCTCGCGTTGCCGCGATACAGTTGACCACTCGTATACCCACCAATAGCTCCAAGAGCATCAACAGGTGATGCTGCCGGTGGAGCAG
>JAYUCQ010000077.1:0-5977 GCA_043740265.1 Hyphomicrobium sp. | reverse complement strand
TGCAATCGCCGCACTTTGCGCCCACAACTTTGTTGACCGAGGGGTGCCGGTGGTCCGGCTGAGATCGCGTATATGAGCGCGGGTACCCTTAGAACCTGATCCGGGTCATGCCGGCGTGAGGGACGGACTTTCAACACGGCGTGGCCGTGTCCGCACCTGCTCTTTCATGACCTATTTTAACTTGGCACCGGCCGATGCCGCGTGCGTCCCTCTCCCCGTTCCTTCAACGGGGAGAGGGTTAGGGTGAGGGGCGACCGCTTGTTCTCAGCGTGTTGCCGCCCCTCACCCCGACCCTCTCCCCATGACAGGCGCAGGGTCATGGGGGGAGGGAGACATCTATGAACAAAATCACCCGCGCCGCCGACATGCAGACGCCAAAAGTCACAACGGGGCCGATTTTCGGATCGCGCAAGGTTTATACGTCGCCCGGCGTCGCGGCCGATGGCCATCCGCATGAGATGGCTCCGTGGGTGCCGTTCCGTGAGATCGTGCTGGCTGAGAGCAGCGGCGAAGCGCCGTTCCGCGTTTATGATTCATCGGGGCCGTACACGGCAGCGGATACCGAAATCGATGTCGAGAAGGGCCTGCCGCGCCACCGCGAAAAGTGGGTGCAGTGGCGTGGCGGTGTTGAAACCTATCAGGGCCGTGATGTCCGTCCCGAAGACAACGGCAACGTAACGGGCGCACACGCGGCGCGCGATTTTCCGAATAAGCCGCAGCCGTATCGCGGTTATAGCGAACGGCCGGTGACCCAATACGAATTCGCCCGCGGCGGCATCATTACAAATGAGATGATTTACGTCGCCCATCGTGAGAATCTGGGTCGCGCCGCTGTTCTGGACCGGGCTAGTGCCGCCCTGAAAGACGGCGAAAGCTTTGGCGCGGCATTGCCCGAACACATCACGCCGGAATTCGTGCGCAGCGAAATCGCGCGGGGTCGCGCCATTATTCCTGCCAACATCAACCACGCCGAATTGGAGCCGATGATCATCGGCCGCAACTTCCTCGTAAAGATCAACGCCAACATCGGCAACTCGGCGGTATCGTCGTCGATTGAGGAAGAAGTCGAGAAGATGGTCTGGGCCATCCGCTGGGGCGCGGATACGGTCATGGACTTGTCGACGGGCCGCAACATTCACACGACGCGCGAATGGATCTTGCGCAATTCACCGGTGCCGATTGGAACCGTGCCGATCTATCAGGCGCTGTAAAAATGCGGCGGCGATCCGGTCAAGCTGACGTGGGAGATTTATCGCGACACACTGATTGAGCAGTGCGAGCAGGGCGTCGATTATTTCACCATTCATGCCGGCGTGCGCCTGCCGTATGTGCCGCTGACGGCGAACCGCGTGACGGGTATTGTTTCGCGCGGCGGATCGATCATGGCCAAGTGGTGCCTGGCGCATCACAAAGAAAGTTTCCTTTACGAGCGCTTCGACGAGATTTGCGATTTGATGCGCAAGTATGACGTGAGCTTTTCTTTAGGCGATGGCTTGCGCCCGGGCTCGATTGCGGATGCCAATGATCGCGCCCAGTTTGCTGAATTGGAAACACTCGGCGAACTGACGCAAATCGCCTGGAAGAAAGGCTGTCAGGTCATGATCGAAGGTCCCGGCCATGTGCCGATGCACAAGATCAAGATCAACATGGACAAGCAGTTGAAGGAATGCGGCGAGGCACCCTTCTATACGTTGGGCCCGCTGACGACCGACATCGCGCCGGGATACGATCACATCACCAGCGGAATAGGGGCTGCCATGATCGGCTGGTTCGGCTGCGCCATGCTGTGCTACGTGACGCCGAAAGAGCACCTAGGACTTCCCAACCGCGACGACGTCAAGACCGGCGTCATCACCTACAAGATCGCGGCCCACGCGGCTGATTTGGCGAAGGGGCATCCGGCGGCGCAACTGCGCGATGATGCGTTAAGCCGGGCGCGGTTTGATTTCCGCTGGGACGATCAGTTTAATCTGTCGCTCGATCCCGATACGGCGCGGAGCTACCACGACGAGACGCTGCCGAAGGACGCGCACAAGGTGGCGCACTTCTGCTCCATGTGCGGGCCAAAATTCTGCTCGATGAAAATCACGCAGGACGTGCGCGATTACGCGCGGCAACAAAACGAACGCGTCGGCGAAGCGATGGCGGAAATCCAGGAGGAAGTCGGCGCGATTGATCCGCAGGCTGGCGCCGCGTCGGTGCTTGCACTGGAGCGGGAAATGGGAATGGATGACGCCGCCCGCGCCAAGGGCATGACTGAAATGGCTGCGCGGTTCATGGACATGGGCGGCGAGTTGTATCTCGATGCGGACAAGGTAGCAGCGTCGGGGCTTGCCCCGGAGCTGCAGAAAAAAGACTCGGCGAACAAGGCGTTGGGTTGAAGAATGGTGTCATCCTCGGCCTTGTACCCAGGATGACAGCGGCGGGTGATCTCATTCTCCCCAGTTGACCGCGCCTGTGCTGCAGACGACAAAGGGCGCATGAGAGACGGCGGCGAAAAATCAATTCGTGGGATAAACGACGCCCGGCTCTTCGCACCTGCCGCCGCGCGCAATCGCGATGTAATTCGCGACGTTCTGATGCGCCATTTGCCGCCGCGCGGGCTGGCGCTGGAGATTGCCAGCGGCAGCGGCGAGCACATCACACATTTCGCAAACGCCAGCGGGCCGGATTTGATATTTCAGCCAAGCGATCCGGATGCGGCGGCCCGCGCCAGCGTAGACGCATGGGTGGCGTATCTCGAGCTCACAAACGTCCGCCCGGCGATTAGCCTCGATGCAGCGGCGGATGATTGGCCCGTCACCTCGGCGGACGCCGTCATCAGCATCAACATGATCCACATCGCGCCGTGGGCCGCGGCAGTGGGCCTTGTCAAAAACGCTGGCTGCATTTTGAAGCCGCGCGGCGTGCTGTTTCTCTACGGGCCTTTCCGGCGTGCGGGATATCCAACGGCTTCTAGCAACGACGCATTCGATGCGGACCTGAAACGCCGCAACCCAGCTTGGGGCGTGCGCGATCTCGAAGCTGTTGCGGCGTTGGCCGACGCGCATGGATTTGCGGCGTCCGAGATCGTCGAAATGCCCGCGAATAACCTATCAGTGATTTTCAAGCGGCGGCGAGCATGACAGAGCAATCACCTCCGCCGCAAAAGGGCTTGTCTCCGCTCCGGCCGTTTGACGCGCGTATGATTTGCGTTGGCGATGGGCATTGGATTTATGTCGAGGAAGTGGGGTTGAAAGGCGGACGCCCGTGCGTGTTTCTGCACGGCGGACCCGGCAGCGGATCTCAGCACATGCATCGGGCGTTGTTTGACCCGGCGCGTGATCATGTGTTTTTGTTCGATCAGCGCGGAACTGGGCGCAGTCATCCGTATCTGTCGTGCCAGGCCAACACGACGCAGCATCTCGTTGCCGACATAGAGTCGATCCGCGCGCATTTTGGCGTTGACCAGTGGCTTGTGGTTGGCGGCTCATGGGGCTCGACACTTGGTTTGGCCTACGCCCAAGCGCACCCCGAACGCGTCACCGGCCTGGTGTTGCGCGCGATCTTTCTAGGCACCGACGCAGAAGTCGAATGGGCGTTTGTGGATGGCCCCAAGGTCACGCGGCCTCGCCTGTTTGCAGCATTCCGGGATTGGTTGCCCGAGGATGAGCGCGCTGATCCGCTCGGTGCTTATGTTCGCCGTCTCACAGTTGCAGATCCCAACGTTCACGCCCCTGCCGCGCATATTTGGAATGCCTACGAGCGTGCGCTCTCTGAGATGCGATTGGCCAGCGCGACGCTGCCCTTGGAATTTCCTGACGATGCACGCCTACCGCCGACGCCTATTTTCGAGGCGCACTATATTCGCAATCATTTCTTCTTGGCGCCGGACCAGTTGCTCGCCAACGCATTTGGCTTGAAAGGCATTCCGGGGCGGCTTGTGCAAGGACGTCACGATTTGCTGTGCCCGCCTGAGACAGCAATGGCGCTGGCGAAAGCCTGGCCCGATGCACGACTGCAAATCATTGAAGATGCGGGCCACGCGATGACGGAACCCGGCGTCACGGAAGCGATGCGGGTGGCGATCGCTGCCTTGAATTCGGACCAAACGGGCTCATAAACTTGGAGAGTGGGGCCAATATCCTAAAGGAGATCAGTCATGGCCAGTACAGCAGCCGTAAAAGCACCGAAGGTAGCGAAGGCGCCGAAAGTCAAATCTGTTCCCAAAGGCACGCACACGGTGACGCCGCATTTGATTTGCGCTGGAGCCGCCGACGCCATTGAATTTTACAAGAAGGCGTTCGGCGCTGTCGAAAATATGCGGATACCGGGTGCCAGCGGCAAGCTTATTCATGCCAGCATCAAAATCGGCGATAGCAGCGTCATGCTGGTCGATGAAATGCCGCAATGGGGTGCGCTCGGACCGAAGGCGCTCAAGGGTGCGCCGGTGACGATTCATCTCTCTGTCGATGACGTTGATGCCTGGGCCGCACGCGCGGTCGCGGCAGGTTCCAAACTGACGATGCCAGTGACGGATATGTTCTGGGGTGACCGCTACGGTGTCGTCGAGGATCCATTCGGGCATAAGTGGTCCATCGCGACGCATATCAAAGACCTGACGGCGGAGGAAATCATCGCCGCGATGCCGAAGGGCATGGGCGGTTAGAGGCCTGCGCCTGTCATCCCGGGCGAACTCACGTGTGAAACTTTCGTCCCCGCGTCGCGCTGTCCATTGATCCTGCCGCCCACCCAGTGTAGCCCAACGCTGAGGACTGCCGTGCTTCCTGGCGGAAAACCGCTGCACACTTTTCCGCAAGCACTTTAGCAATTTCGAGGATCACCCCACATGGGCTTTAAATGCGGCATCGTTGGCCTGCCGAACGTCGGCAAGTCGACCCTGTTCAACGCGCTGACGCAGACGGCAGCGGCAGAAGCGGCTAACTATCCGTTCTGTACCATTGAGCCCAACGTTGGTGAAGTTGGCGTGCCCGATCCGCGTCTGGACAAGTTGGCTAACATCGCCGGCAGTAAGGAAATCATTCCGACACGGTTGACGTTTGTCGATATCGCTGGCCTCGTGCGCGGCGCGTCGAAGGGCGAGGGGCTGGGCAATAAGTTCCTGTCGCACATCCGCGAGGTTGATGCCGTCGCCTATGTCTTGAGATGTTTTGAAGACGGCGACATTACACATGTTGAAAATCGCATCGACCCGATGGCGGACGCCGAAACGGTTGAAACCGAGTTGATGCTGTCCGATCTCGAAAGCCTCGAGAAGCGCTTCACGCAGACGGAGAAGAAAGTCAAAACCACGGGCGACAAGGAAGCCAAGATTCTCGTTGGCATAATGGAAAAAGCTTTGGTGCTGCTGCGCGATGGCAAGCCGGCCCGCATGGCGCAAATCGCTCCCGACGAGATGGTGGCATTCCGCGGCCTGGGATTGTTGACATCGAAGCCCGTCGTTTATGTCTGCAACGTTGACGAGGCATCTGCCGCAACGGGCAACGCGTTCTCGAAAACGGTTGAAGAAGCCGCCAAAAAAGAAGGCGCTGTCTCCGTCGTCATCTCTGCCAAGATCGAAAGCGAGTTCGCTGGCTTGGGTGCTGAAGACCGCGATGCGTTTCTAGCCGAAATGGGGCTAAAAGAACCGGGCCTGAACAAACTCATCTATGCCGGATATTCTTTGCTGGACTTGGTCACATATTTCACCGTCGGCCCCAAAGAGGCCCGCGCCTGGACGATAACGCGCGGCACCAAGGCGCCAGCGGCCGCTGGCGTTATTCACACTGACTTTGAGAAGGGCTTCATTCGCGCAGAGACGATTGCCTACAACGATTATGCGGCGCTCAACGGCGAAAGCGGCGCCAAGGAAGCCGGTAAATTCCGGCTCGAAGGCAAAGAGTACGTCGTCCAGGACGGCGACGTCATGCACTTTAGGTTTGCGAACTAGGCGGCGGCTTCAAACCAAGATGGCTCCGTCGTGATGCATGTCACTGAC
>JAYUCQ010000076.1:0-2441 GCA_043740265.1 Hyphomicrobium sp. | reverse complement strand
CGAAAAGCATATATTGCAGCGAGATGGGCGTTGCATTTAGTGAAGTTCAGCTTCAGTATTTGGCCAGGCTTCCAACGAGCAAAAGGCCATGGCCGCATATGCGGATCTAACTGACGGCGAACCCTGCCCTTCAGGCAGCGGCCTCCGATTTGCCCGCACGCACGATGTCGACGAGCAGGCGGCACTGCTGCACGGATGGAACCAAATCTACGACCAGATGTCGCCGGGCCCCTTCAACGGCTCGATCCTTGAGATGGATTTGGGGGTGCTCCAAATCTTTCGGGAAGTGACCAGCAACTCCCTGCATCAGATAGGGGCGCTGCCCCGGGGTACGTGCGCCGTCGGCGTTCCCATCGGCATGAAGGGCAGCGCGACGTTCTGCGGTACGGCTTGCGACGGATCGCAGTTGCATATTTTTTCTGGTTCATCGGGGTTCGAGTTTTATTCGCCCGAGGGACTAGACATTATCGGCGTCGTTATTCCTGAAACTCGGCTGCTGCGGGCGCTTGAGATGCGCGAAACCGCCAATTTTTCGCCCGAGGCTGAAGCTCATCTGCGAACGACATCCTCGCGCTGCGGCCGCCAGCTGCGAGAAACTGCGCTCAGCGTTCTTTCGGTCCTATCGCAAGCCGCCGACCCTGACGCGCGCGCCGCAATGATCGTGCTGATGATGCGCGACCTGACCGCCAGCGTCGCAGATGCTATCGCGGGCGACCATCAGGACAACGGAATTCGCATTCCCCAAGGCCATCGCTGGCAAATCGTTCGCCGCGCAATTTCATTCGCCCATGACGATCCCGGCAGCCCCGTGACGGTCGAAGACCTGTGCGCAGTCGCGGGCGTCAGCCGCCGCGCATTGCAATATTGCTTCAACGATGTCTTGGGCGTATCGCCTGCCGCGTATCTCAAGGCCGTGCGTTTGAACGGTGCCCGCAGGTCGCTCAAAGAGTGCGGATCGGTCACTGAGGCGGCGACGCTTTGGGGATTTTGGCACTTCGGCCGCTTCGCCGCCGAATACAGCACCATGTTCGGTGAGCTCCCTTCGGCGACATTCCGAAGATTCAATGCGACCGGTAAGCGGCCAGACGAGTAAAATTCGGCGTCTCAAGGGAGTCGCAAACGTCAATCGGCAGCGATCGGTGTTAAGATCGAGAGAGCGGTTAGCTTGGCATCGAGGTCAATGAGCGGACGTGGTCGGCGATGGCAAACAGTTCCAAACTGAAAATATCTCAGCGTCGATCAGACAAGACGTTCTCTTGTCGGCCGGAAGTGAAGATCACTATGCCCCGATCGAACAGTGGTACCAGCAGATCAGAATTCTCAAGAACGCGCAGTCTGTCACCGGGCGCATATTTACACGCAGCGAGAGCGCGCAGAACCACTGCCAAGTTGGCAACGACGGTGCTCTGCGAACTATAGTTGCTTGGCTCGATGCGATGCTGCTTGAAGACGCCGAACGTCGCCAATCACCGCCCGAAGTAGAAGTGTCCAGCATCGTTTCGGTTCCTGGTTTTTGACAAGAGAAGTCAATTGCTGGAGAAAATCCGACAGCGTCTCCATCGACGCTCAGTTACAAGCGCAGCGTCTCTACCAGAGCTTTCTCGACGCTGATGCTATTCGCACTATGCTGTTTGGGAGAGTTCATTGGGCTGCCCCTCGTTCTCAGCCATACCTTCATCGGCTTGTTCAGGTGGAACCCGCCGGATCGATTTCGTCTCTGTTGATGGGCGGTCTGTCTGCGTTTTTGTCCGGCGACCTCGCCTGCGCGATTATCGCCCACTGCTATAACCTGGCTGGAAGATTTTTCGGCGACTGACCGTATCGGCGACCGAACGCGTCCCGGCATGCTTTGGGAAGTTTATCGCATCAATTGTTCGATGGACTGTTTCGAGAGGATTACTTCGTGCGCCCGATACGCAGATCTTGGACGCTTTCATCGATCCTGTTGGCAGCGGCGGGATCGACGCTCGTGGTGACGGGGTTGTATTTCATTCTGGTGCGTCCACCCCTGCTGGCTGAGGATGTGCGCTTCATGGCGCTGCCAGCGGCGCAATTTGATGCCGTCAAACCGGCGCTCGAGTCGTGGCTCGCCCATGTGTTCCAGGTGTTGGGCGGATACGTGTTCGCAACCGGGGTGCTCACGATCACGCTCGCTGCTACCGCGTTCCGCGCGCATCACTGGGCTGCGGCCGCCGGGGCACTTATCGGCGGGACCGCGTCCATAGGTTGGATGGCTTACGTGAATTTTGTGATCAACTCGGACTTCAAATGGGTTTTGCTTGGCATGGCGTCGCTTTGGGGTTCCAGTCTGGTTCTGTTTGTGATCGAGAAAACCATTTTGCGCAACGGCCAAGCGCGCAAAGCTGAAGGGCTGTGACATCGCAACGGCTGAAGTGGGTTGTCAGCTTTGTGGCCCGCGGCGTCGCCGGGGTGATCATTGC
>JAYUCQ010000075.1:0-2443 GCA_043740265.1 Hyphomicrobium sp. | reverse complement strand
GTGCTGGCGCGCGACGTGCAGGTTGACCCGGTGCGTGACACACCGCTTCACGTTGACTTCCAGCGCGTCGGCAAGGATGGCATCATCCGCGTCGCCGTCCAGGTGAAGTTTATCAATGAACTCTTGTCGCCCGGATTGAAGCGCGGCGGCGTGCTCAACATCGTGCGCCACGAAGTCGAAGTGTTTTCGCCGTACGACAAAATTCCGGCGTTCTTCGAGATCGATCTGACCGGCCTTGAGATCGGCAAGTCGATCCACATGTCGTATGTCAAAAAGCCCGACTACATCACGCCCGTCATCAAAAACCGCGACTTTACAATCGCGACCATTGCTGGCGCGCTGAAGGGCGATACCGAGGAAGCAGCAACTGCAGCAGCAGCCGATCCTGCTGCCGCCGCAGCACCCGCAGCCGGTGGCAAGGCGGCTCCAGCCGCAGCAGCTGGTGGCAAGGCCGCCGCTCCCGCAGCTGGCGGCAAGGCCGCGCCCGCAGCAGCAGGTGGCAAAGCCGCTCCTGCAGCAGCCGGCAAGGCAGCCCCTGCCAAGCCCGCCGCGAAGAAGTAACACCAACACCCCGGCGCGACATGTGTTGCGCCGGGTTTGTCTCACGCGCTGCGCATCGCAGAGGATGATCGATGAAACTGTTCGTCGGCCTCGGCAATCCCGGCGACAAACATGCCGGTAACCGCCACAACATCGGCTTCATGGCCGTCGAGCGGCTTGCAGCGGCGCACGGATTTAGTCCGTGGCGCAAAAAGTTCAATGCCACTGTCTGCGATGGTTCGCTCAGTGGCGAACGCGTCACGCTTCTCAAGCCCGAAACCTTCATGAACGACAGCGGCCGCGCCGTTGGCGAAGCTATGCGCTTTCTCAAAATCGAACCTGACGACGTCATCGTCTTCCACGACGAACTCGATCTGCTGCCGGGAAAAATCAGAGTCAAAACCGGCGGCGGCAATGCCGGGCACAACGGCTTACGCTCGGTCACGGCGCACATTGGCAACGCGTATCCGCGCGTCCGTCTCGGCATCGGCCACCCGGGATCAAAAGATGCGGTCGTGTATTACGTGCTGAACGATTTCGCCAAATCGGAACGTCAATGGCTGAGCGATTTGCTCGACGCCGTCGCGAGTGCCAGCCCGCATTTGGCCAAAGGCGACGCCGCCCGCTTCCTCACCGATGTTGCGTTGAAAACACAATCCGGTTCTGAGGACGCGCCAGAGGCAAAGCCCGCGCCTGACAAAAAAGCCAAAGAAACCGTGGCAAAGCCAGCAAATTCTCCGCATCCCTCGGGCGAACGCTCCACCAAACGCCAGTCGGCCATCGCCGAAAACTTGAAAAAATGGCTGAGCGCGCGAAAATCCGGCGATTAGGTTGTATACAGTGCCTGTGCAAGTGAAAGAGCTCAGGGCCGCGCAACGCAACAGGGTGAGTCATGGTTCAGTTCGAGGACGACACGCGCGATCGATTTACAAATCGCGGCGGACTGCTGGCCAGGGCTGAGAAGGCCAACAACCGCGCCGGCTGGTTCGACTGGCTGCCGCGCTTGTTCGGATCGCGCTACGAAGCTCTGATCGGCGCCCTGGCGTTGATGTTTACGGCGGGCGTCGCCGGCCTCGTCATCAAGGACGCGCTGCTTTCCGGCACCAAGGACAAAAGCGGGCTGCGCCGCATCGTTGCCAAAAAATGGAACGAGCGGACGATGGCGTTTCCCATCGAAGGCATCGACAAGGCCGGCCACAACGCTCTTTTCGATGTTGTTGTGCTGACCAAAGACTACTGCTGGATCAAGGGCTCGACGACAGAACTGGAGCGCGGCGAAACCAAGTTGACCGCCGAAGACGTCGAGAACGAAGTGCTGGCGCCGCAACTGCGCCAGGGGCTCGGTTCGGCGCGCGAACTGATTGCGGTTGGCCTTGCCAGCATCGAGGGCAATATCGAAAACGAAATTCAGCGCGGCGGATTGCGCGCCAACCGCATCGCCGAATGGGTGAAGTCAGCAGTTGATTCATCGATCCCGATGTCGACGTTGAACCTTGGCCGCTATCTGGAACCGTGCAGCGATTGCGAGACCGACGACACCAGCTGGCAGCGGCCATTCATTGTCATCGCCGTCAAACAGGCCGACACCGGCACCAACATCGGCGAAGCGCTGCAAAACGCCATGTCGGATAAAGAAAACCTGCCGAGCCCGTCGCGCTATTCGACGTTCGCGCTGGCGAAATACGGGAAGTAAGTAGCGCGAACGGCGGCCGGCTCGCGCCTTCGCGAGTCGCCGTGAGCCATGTAAAAAAGGGACGGGGCGGCAAGGCCTCGATCTTTGTTGTCTAGTTTCGGACGCGGCCATAGCCACCCCGCATCATGCCAACCTCGGGTTCATCCACCGGACCACGGATGCTCCGGTAACTCCCTGACTGAGGCTCGTTTGTGTGAGCCTTGAGCTGTC
>JAYUCQ010000074.1:0-2448 GCA_043740265.1 Hyphomicrobium sp. | reverse complement strand
ATGCTCAGTTCGTACACCAGTAACGTGATGCTCGAGCGCGCGGGTGTTGAGCGCTTCCTGCATGATGCCGCGTACAACTGGCCAATTCTGTACGCGCTATCGGCGATTGCGATCGCTTGTCTTGCGGGTCTTACCGCGTCGCTGGCGTTGCGGCGAGTGACGGCATAGCTGAGCGCGGCTTAGTCGTCGCGCAGCAGCCGCGTTGCGACGGGGTAAAGTCCATCCTGCCCCAGCATCCAAACAGCCATGCCGTCGTTGCCGAACAACGCCTCAAAAGCGGCATTTAGAATGTTCAAGCCGCCCGTGTATGCGCCGAAGGCCGGCAAAACCAGACGCAAGCCATTGCCGACAAAACATGGACGCCGCAAAGCTGTGCCGTTCATCACCAGCCGGGCCGCCGGGTGGAAATGGCCAGCGATCTCGTGTGTTACGGCACCCGCACGCGGCTCATGACGCAGCTTCATGCCTTCGACTGTGAGCCCCGGTACGACGTGTCCGCCCAAAACGGTGGCGATCTCCGGGTCGTGATTGCCCGTCACCCAAATCCATTCGCGGTCGTCTTGCAAGATGCGCAAGGTTTGCAGATCATCGCCATCGATTCGATCCGCCGCTTTGGCGTCATGAAGGCTATCGCCAAGTGCGATTACTGTGTTGGGCGTGAAATAATCGATGACCTCCGCAAGTTTTCGCAGAGTTTCACGCGTGTCATACGGCGGCAGCATTTGACCACGGCTTGCGAAATGCGAGCCCTTTTCCAGATGCAAATCTGAAACTATGAGCGCACGCTCGGCTGGCCAATAGAGCGCACCTGACATATGTGCCAGAAAGGCTTTGCCGCAAATTGACAGCGGCTGCTCGCGGGCGTCGTTCAAGCCGAGGCGGTCTGGTCTAAGGCTGCTCATCGTTTCCCCACATCAGGCGAGTGTGACATCAAGCACTGTCCATGCGCGTAGCTTCGCGGATCAGATCATCCGCAGCGTCACGCAGCATAGCATCCTGAGCTTGGCCATAGACGCGTTCTCTGCCGATTTCCAGCAGGATCGGTACGCTCAGCGGCGACAAACGCAAGAGCGCTTGATGCCTGATTCGTCCGCGGATACGCGCCAGAAATTCTCCTAAACGCGCAACGTCGAGCAATCCGGTGGCAGCATCAGCCCATGCGGCTTCGAGCAGGATGTGGCCTGGATCATGGCGGCGGAGCACGTCGTAGATGAGATCGGTCGACATGGTGACTTGCCGCCCTGACTTCACTTTGCCCGGGTGGCGGCGTTCGATCAGTCCGGCAATGACGGCCGCGTTGCGGAACGTGCGTTTCATCAGACTGCTTTCGGCGAGCCAGGCGTCAAGATCGTCGCCCAGCATATCTTGCTCAAAGAGCTGCGCCAGTTTGAGGTGTCCGCGAGCAATGGCGGCCGACACGTCACCCCGGCACCAGACCGACAGTGCGTAGTCATTGGCGACAAAGCCCAGCGGCTCCAAACCGGCTCTGTCGAGACGGCGCGTCAACAGCATGCCGAGCGTTTGATGGGCAAGCCGGCCTTCGAAGGGATAGGCGACGAGGTGGTGACGGTTTTGGCGCGGAAAGGTCTCGATCAAAACGCCGTCTGGCTCTGGAATGAGTGACCGTTCGGACTGCAGTTCCAGCCAAGCTGATACTGGCCCCGGTAATCCGGCCCATGCGCCGCGATCCGAAAGCATGGCACGGACGCGGGCCGCCAAATGTGTGGACATCGGAAAGCGGCCGCCGCCGTAACTCGGGATCATGGGATCACTGGCGGTTGCGCGCGAGACGTAGACTTCGGTTTCGCGCAGGCCTTCAAAGCGCAGAACTTCGCCAGCGAATACGAACGTTGCCCGGGGGGGCAGCTGCTCAACAAAGTATTCGTCCAACTCACCCAGCACCCGGCCGCCTTGCAGCGCGCTGATTTTGGCACCGCGCTTGCCTGAGATCAGACGGACTTTGAGCATCGGCGTATCGACAATCGTGCCCGCGTTGAGCCGGTATTGCTGAGCAATTCTTGGATGCGATAGCCGCATCCGGCCGTCGGGATCGCGGTGAAGCTTGGCATACCGGTCATAGGCCTTGAGCGCGTAACCACCGGTCGAGACGAATTCAACAACCCGGTCGAAATTGCTGCGCGTCAAATCTGCATACGGCAGGGCAGAGCGAACTTCGTGGAAGAGGGCCGATGGATCAAAGGCGGCGTGACACGCCATGCCAAGAACATGCTGCGCCAGTGCGTCGAGCGCGCCGGAGCGCGATAGAACGGCGTCCTGGGCGCCAGCCTCTGCGGCCTGCAACGCAGCCCGGCATTCCAGTACCTCGAAGCGGTTGCCAGGTACGAGCAGCGCGCGCGAGGGTTCGTCGAGGCGGTGGTTTGAACGGCCGATACGCTGCAACAACCGGCTGGCACCCTTGGGTGCACCGATGTGAATGACGAGATCGAT
>JAYUCQ010000073.1:0-14928 GCA_043740265.1 Hyphomicrobium sp. | reverse complement strand
GACCTGCCGGAGTCGGGGCCATAACGCCTCAGTCGGCGGCGCACCGAAGTCCAAGCACCTGTCGGGCGATGCTGTTGACTTTCGCGTCTTTGGCAATGTCGGTGCGGTTTACGCGTTCCTGAAAAGCAACGGCAGCGTTGGCGGCTTGAAGCACTATGGTGGCGGTCTCTTCCACATCGACAACGGCGATCGCCGCAGCTGGTAATTCAGCGCACCAGCCAAAGCCTCAGGATTTTTTCCTGCTAGCGGGCGGTTCGGCACATTAAGCCGGGCCGCCCGTTCGTCCGCCAGCGATGGCTTTGTGCAAGAGCAGCACGGGGATAAGGCCGATGATAATGATGGCTATCGCGCCTATAGCTGCTTCTTCGAACTGTTCGGCGGCTGTCAGCCCATAGATGCGCGTCGCCAGCGTTTCGAAATTGAACGGCCGCAGCAGCAGCGTCGCTGGCAACTCTTTCATGGCATCTACAAAAACCAGCAGTGCGGCGGCACCAATTGCCGGCTTCAACATCGGCACGTGAATACGGCGTAGCGACCGCGTTGATCCCGCACCCAGTGTCTTGGCTGCAGCATCGATGTTCGGCGAGATCCGCCCAAGGCCCGATTCAATCGTGCCGAGCGCAACCGCTAAAAAGCGGATGACGAGCGCCAGCGTTACGGCGAAAAGCGATCCTGACAGCAGCAGCCCCGTCGAAAACCCAAGATGGGTCCGCGACCAAGCATCGATGCCGTTGTCGAAGGCGGCCAGCGGCGCAAGTAGGCCGATCGCCAGAACCGTTCCCGGCAGTGCATAGCCAAGTGACGATATGTGACCGGCGATGCGCGTCATTGGAGATTTGTGCAGCCGCGCGGCGTAGGCGAACAACAGCGCCAGTGCTACGGCGACGGCGCTTGTCAGCGAAGCCAACACCAGACTGTTGCGGGCCGATGTCAGGAATCCGGGCCCGTCGAGAGAGCCCAAGTGCGACAGCGCGTGGTTTGCCAGCACCACAAAGGGGACCGCAAACCCCAGCAGCACCGGAACGTTGACGGTGAGAAACGCGGCGTTGGCGCGCCAGCCTTCGAGCGTCTCAAATGGAATGGCGCGAAATCGACCCGTCGTTGCGTGAAAGGAGGCTTCTCCGCGAAGCCGGCGCTCGCCCAGCAGCAGGGCAACGACGAGCACGAGGAGCACCAGTGCCAATTGCGCGGCACCAGGCAAGTTCGAGCGCTGTGTCCAGGTCGCATAGATGCTGGCGGAGAGGGTTTCGACGCCAAGATATTGTACGGCGCCGAGGTCGTTGAGGCATTCCATCAAGACCAGCGAGATGCCTGCAACAAGGGCCGGGCGCGCCATCGGCAGCGCCACGGCCCAAAATGTTTCTGCCGCACTGCGGCCCAGCGTGCGCGCAACTTCAAGCGCACAAACGGATTGCTGGATGAAGCTCGCTCGTGCGGTCAGGTAGACGTAGGGATAGAGCACAATTGAAAACAAAAAAATCGCGCCGCTGAGTGATCGTAGATCCGGAATGATATGGGCGACGAGACTTTGCGCGCCAAACCGCGTTCGCAACGCCGTCTGCACGGGTCCGGCAAAATCTAACAGTTCAACGTAGGCATAGGCGACGATGTAGACCGGCATGGCCATCGGCAGAACGAGGAGCTGGTCTGCAAGTGCACGGCCGGGAAAACGGAACATAGTCACGATCCATGCCGTCGCCGTGCCGATGACGAGTGTCAATGCGCCGGTGCCGGCGAGAAGCAGCAACGTATTGCCTAACGCGCGCGGCAACACCGTCGCCATCAGATGCGGCCAACTGCTGTCGGTCGCTGAGAGTGCAATCCACGCTAAGGATACGATTGGCAGTGCCAAAAAAAGTGCTGCGATCGCCGCCCAAAGCGCCCATCTCTCGGCACTCGGCATAAGCCGCACGGGTGGAGGCTTGCGGAGGGCCGCATGAGTGATCATACCGGACGGCTCACGATGCCGGGGTGTCCTATATCAAGCGGTTGCGATTGACGCGCAGAGCGCACGTTGCCGGGCAGACCGAGTCCGCCGAGAGTAACTGATTGCTGGATTTAAGGCCGCAGGCAAATGTCTGCGCGCCGTTTAAAACATCGCCGATCGAATCCGAGCCGACCAGCGCTGAGGCCGATGCGCAGAGAGAAGACTTGGCGCCGTGCTGGCAGGCGGCGATCATTGAAATGGCCAGACATTCGTCGCGGCAAAAGCCGCTGCACCCCGGCGCCTGGACGCGAATGTCGCGCTCCGATGAGGCGGCCACGGCTTTTACGAATTGCGAGAGATCGATCAACAAAGATTTAGCTTTGTCGTTGCCAAGCGTGCCTGAAAAGATGGTCCAGGCCTCTTCCCAGCAGCCGATATCGCCGGTCGTGAAGCCCGTCAGCCAGCAGCGAAAGCCGACACCAACGAGGCGCTCAGGTGCCCGCACGGCGAGCGGGATGACGTTGGCTGGAACGATACCCGCCGTTCCATTTGTGTCAAATCGGGTTGTCGCCATAGCGGTCCTCGTGAAATTTAAATCGGCGGCGCCAAAGTGTGGTGTCAGCGTTTACTGCCAGCAAACTGAATCGTTAGGAATTGGGGCCAGCGTCGAAGCGCACGCGGTCAATCATTTCGGACGCCTTTTTGCGAAGCGCGCCGATTTTCGCGAGCGGCATCGGATCGGCGTGGAGCGGACCCCAGCTCTCGACGATGTCGGAGGCTTTGACGCCTGGGACCACCGGGTATTCGCCATCGGCCTCAGCGTAGATTTTCTGCGCCTCGTTCGACACCAGGAACTCCATCAGCGCCATAGCGTTCGCGCTATTCGGTGCGTTCGGTGCCAACGCCATGCCGGTGACATTGACATGCGTGCCACGGTCGGCGGCATTCGGGAAAATCATTTTGACCGCGTCGGCCCAAGGCTTTTGCTCGGGCATCTTTTGCATTGCCACCATATAGTAGGTGTTGCCAATGGCGAGGTCGCACAATCCGGCTTGGACATCGCGCACTTGCTCGCGGTCGCCACCTGCCGGCTTGCGCGCCAAGTTGGCCTTGACGCCTGTCAGCCAAGCTTCAGCTTTTTCTTCCCCGAGATTGGCGATCATCGAAGCCACCAGCGCGACGTTGTAAGTGTGCTGGCCCGAGCGGATACAAATCTTGCCGCGCCACTTCGGATCGGCGAGGTCTTCATAGGTCATCGCCGTTTGCTGCACGCGATCTTTGGCGGCATAGACGATGCGCGCGCGCCGCGTCAGTCCGACCCACTGGCCGGCCGGATCGCGAAATTCTGCCGGCACCTGTTTTTCAATCAATTCGGATTTGATCGGCGTCGTGACTCCGGCGGCGACGGCCTGCATCAACAAACCAAACTCGTTGGCAAGCAGTACGTCGGCTGGGCTGTTTTTGCCTTCTGTCGCCAAGCGCTCAATGAGGCCGGTATTGGCGAACACGACATTGGTGGTGATGCCGGTCTTCGCGGTGAAGGCCTGCAGCAGCGGCTCAATCAATTTGGGTTCGCGGTAGGAATAGATGTTGACGGAGCCTGCTGCATACGCCGGAACAGAAGCAGCCACACAAACAGCCAAGGAGGCGAGCAAAACCTTGATGCGCAAACGTGCGCCACGGCGGAAAGTCATCGTCTTCTCCAATAATCGGGGTTCAAGGCCCCGGTATCGGGTTGGCGTTCCAGCTTCGAAACGCAGGGCTCCCGATAGAGCCCGCAAGCCGAGTTAACCCGGCTGGCAGTGCCCGGTCAATTGCAACTTTGCCGCTTCGTCAACATTAGAAGTTTTATAAGTTTCAACTGCATGCCGGGCCATATCGCTGCGGCTTTCACCAGCCTCGAACTCGGCGATCTAGCGCCTGCCGACAAGGTCCTTCGGGAACGTGACCAACACCACCGTGCCTTGGCCGGGCGCGGTGTCGATGTCGAGGTTGGCACCGTTCTCTGCAGCTAAGCGCCGGACCAGCCGCAAGCCGATGCCGCGACCGCCACCTGGGCGCACGGACGTTGTCTCAACCGTCTCATCGAAAACTTGGTTTAGAACCGCTTCTCTTATGCCATCACCTGTGTCGCGAACGACCAGATACACCGCGCCGTCGTCCAGATAGCCAGTTGCGACGCGGATATCGCCGCCGGGCGGGGTAAACTTCAAGGCGTTGGTAATCAGGTTCAAGAGAATCTGGCGGACGGCTGTTGCATTGGCTTTGACCGGCATGAGATCAGCTTCGCCGTCAAATGTTAGGCTAAGCCCACGTCGCGACGACAGCGGCAGCAAAGACGACACGGTTTTAACGGCCAAGTCCGTCAAATCAAAAGCGTCGTTTACGTCGTCGTTGTCCGGCGCGAGGGATGTGGCAGCGTTTAGCATGTTTGCAATGACGGCAAGGGCATGCGTAGCGCTGTCGTGAATATCTGCGGCATAGTCGAGGTACTTGTCGTTGCCCATCGTTCCTAGTCGTTGATCGCGCATGATTTCAGACGCGGCCGCGATCGCCGTCAAAGGTGTTTTCAGCTCATGCGCCAGCTTGGCAATGTCATCGGTTGCAAGCGGCGCCACCTTTTTTGGCGGAGACGCCGGCGATGACAGGGCTGTTGGGTCTGGTCTTGCCTCGTCCCAAGGCGAAGGTGCACCGTCATCCATCGCGTTGACTTCGCGCGCCGCGGTAGTCTGACCTGCGCGAATCCGCCGGGCTATTTCCTTCAGAGTTTCGCTATCATCACGTATCGTGCGGGGCGGAGCATCGTCGTTGGCAACGTGAGCCGGAACGGCGGGATGATCTGGGCCGCCAAATTCAGGCACCGTAACTGAAGCAATTTCTGGCGAAGGATGAGGTTCCTCTTCAGGACGGAAAAGCACGACCACATGAGCAACCGACGTGTCGCTCGTGGCTCTCACTTCGCAAGACCGCGTTGACGTCCGTCCGTTTCGCCAAAAAACCAGCGTTCGCCGCGCCCATTTGGCTGAGCCTTGGCGCTGCACATCACGGATCGCAGAAACCGCTGGCATGGCGCTATCGAGGGTGGCGGGCAACCGGTCAGCAGGCGTCAACCCGAGCGCGTTCAACCCGCCGGCGTTGGCCGCAAGCACTTGAGCGCTGGCGCAATCGATGACCGCACCAGCCAACGGCTCGTCCTTGAGCAAAGCCCGGTAGGCGCGCTCAAGATCCTCTCGAATGGGCATGGAGGCGTTGACCGTCATGATTAAATTCACCAATCAGCATAGACTGTTATCGCTTGGAGTTCGCACCGTCTACGCGATTTGTTTCAGCTCCCCCTTTGGCCTAGCCGCGGCGGGCCAGCGGGACGGTAAACACGCACGCATTGGGCCAAGTGGGCAAAGATACTGCCTCTTGCGCAACATGAGGGCGGCCGGGGGGTGGGCGGGACAGCCCGCCACAGCAAACGCAGGCTATGCCGCCCGTTTTTTCCTTGACGGTGGCGGCTCGAAGGGGCTTTTAGGGGTTCGCCCGGCCACAGCAATATGCGTGTTCCGTCGGCCTGTGCCGCCTTAGTTCAGTTGGTTAGAACGCTGGTTTGTGGAACCAGAGGTCCCCGGTTCAAGTCTGGGAGGCGGTACCATTCCTTTTAATGCCGCACCCATTGGCAAATCCGCAGCTTCGCTTCGCCTCGTAGGCAGGGTTTACCTAGCTGCGGGCATCAAACGTGACATCTAATGGCAAGGCGCTGATCCTGATCCTCGGCGATCAGCTGTCTCAAAGTATTTCGAGCCTCAGGGATGCGGATAAGGCCCGCGACAGCATTTTGATGGTCGAGGTGGCTGACGAGACGACCTACGTCCGTCACCACAAAAAGAAGATCGCATTCATTCTGGCAGCCATGCGCCACTTTGCGGTGAGCCTGACAAAGGCTGGATGGCGCGTCGACTACGTCAAGCTTGATGATCCGGCCAATACGGGCAGTTTTAGCGGCGAGATGCAGCGCGCCGTCAAACGGTTGAAGCCAGCGCGCGTCATAGTGACGGAGGCAGGAGAATGGCGCGTCGCCAAAATGATCGGCGAATGGCCGAAAGCGCTCGGCATCCCGGTCGACGTTGCGGCCGATGATCGCTTCATCGCCTCGCACGAAGACTTCGGGACTTGGGCCGCGGGCCGCAAGCAACTGCGGATGGAGTTTTTCTACCGCGACATGCGGCGGAAAACTGGGCTGCTGATGCGTGGCGATGACCCCGAAGGCGGGCAATGGAACTTCGATCACGACAATCGTAAACCGGCGTCGCGCGATCTATTCATGCCGAAGCCACCGCAATTCAAGCCGGACATAATCACGCGCGAGGTGCTCGATCTTGTTGCCACCCGGTTTGGCAATCATATTGGCACGCTTGAGCCGTTTTGGTTTGCCGTAACCCGCAAAGACGCATTGAAAGCGCTCGATCATTTTATCGATCACGCACTGCCAAAGTTCGGCGACTTTCAAGATGCGATGCTGAAGGACGAGCCGTTTCTCTATCATTCCGTCATATCGCCTTACCTCAACACCGGGCTGCTCGATCCGCTTGAGATCTGCCGCAAAGCTGAATTCGCCTATCATGCCGGCAACGCGCCATTGAATGCGGTTGAAGGGTTCATCCGCCAAATCATCGGCTGGCGGGAATACGTGCGCGGCATCTACTGGTTGAAGATGCCGGGCTACGTTGACGAGAATTTCCTTGAGGCCAAGCGTCCGCTGCCAGATTTCTATTGGACTGGCGAAACGGACATGACGTGCCTGCGGGCCGCGATCGGTCAAACGATTGAGCACGCCTACGCCCACCACATTCAGCGGCTCATGATTACCGGAAATTTCGCCATGCTGGCCGGCATCGACCCGCGCCGGGTGCATGAATGGTATTTGATGGTCTATGCCGACGCTTTCGAGTGGGTTGAATTACCCAACACGCTCGGCATGAGTCAGTTCGCCGACGGCGGGTTGCTGGCATCAAAACCCTATGCAGGCGGTGGCAACTACATCAACAAAATGTCAGACTATTGCGGGTCGTGCCGCTACGACGTCAAAAAGCGCACAGGGCCAGACGCATGTCCGTTTAATGCGCTGTATTGGGATTTTTTGGATCGCAACCGGGCGAAGCTCGGCAAAAACCCGCGCTTGGCTCAAACCTATGCAACTTGGGGCAAGATGAGTGATGAGAGCCGCAGCCAAGTGACTGTGAGCGCGCGCGCTTTTCTTAAGTCTCTGGATCGCAATTAGCTCACGGCACCTATTTGGTGTCGTCGTAGGTCAGCGGTTTCGGTGCGTTTGCACTATTCCAGTCGCCGTAGCGCCTCGCGGGCTGTGGCGCTGGAACCGTGCGGCGATCAGGTCCGTTCAGACTCCAGTTTGGCCTCTCAGCCTGGGTCTGTTGCATACTGCATCCACCACTTGCGAGTGCTGCGACAAACACGGCGAGCAAGATGGCAAAAAGCGCTTCAGCGGCGACGCGAGGGGGCAAAGGGACAGTCCTTCTGGAAGCACTTGGCGGTGCGTTCATGAAAGACTGATCGCGATGAATATCGCATTAATCGCTGGTGAGTCATTGCCATCGCGGAAGCGTAACACTCTTTGCGTTTCGGAATTGATCGGCCGGATTTTTACCTGGGCCGGCTAGAGCGGCAGCGATCCGAACAGTATTTGACCTCGTCCCAGACGGCTTGCCATTTCTTGCGCCAGACGAACGGCCTGCCGCACGTGGCACAAATCTTTTGCGGTAGGTCGGATTTTTTTGGTTTCTTGGGCGGCGCGGGCATCGGCGATTTCAAACCGGCTTTGACATCGACGCCAGATAGTTGACATCGGTATCGGGTGCCAGCGACCAGACGTCTTTCACCGCACTATAGGTAATGCCTTCAAAACGTGGCGCCGTGAGACCGGCCGCAATTGCGTGCTGCGTCATCTCTTCGGGCGTGACGAAGCGGTCCCACTGATGTGTTCCGCGCGGCAACCACCCGAGCACGTATTCGGCGCCCACGATGGCCAGCGCCCAAGATTTGAACGTCCGGTTCAGCGTTGAAAAAATAGCGAGGCCACCAGGGCGAACCAGCGCCGCGCACTCGGTGATGAACTTGCCGACATCGGGGACGTGCTCAACAACTTCCAGGCAGGCAACGATGTCGAAGGTCTGGCCGGCGGCCACGAGGTCTTCGACGCGCACGGCCTGGAAGTCGATGTCGAGGCCTTGCGGTTCGGCGTGACCCTTCGCGATGGCGATGTTGCGCTCTGACGGGTCGATGGCGGTGACTTTCGCGCCCATCCGGCACAGCGGTTCAGATACGAGCCCACCGCCGCAACCAATATCGAGAACGGTCAATCCTGCAAGCGGGCGCATCCCGCTGGCCTCACGGTTAAAGTGCGAAATCGCGGCGTTGCGAATGAACGACAAGCGCGGCGGCCCGATTTGGTGCAATGGCCTGAATTTGCCCAGCGGATCCCACCATTCCGCGGCAATGCGCGAAAAGCGCTTTACTTCCTCGCTGTCGAGTGTGGCATCGCTGGTTGTGGTTGTGGTTGTGGTCGTGGCCGTCATTGGGTCTCCTTGACGGATTATACTGGGAGACTGGCCGCACGGATTGTCAAGGCGGCCAAAAAAGCCAAAGTCTGTCCGCAAACCCCGCAATTGGCCGCCGTCAAAGGCAGAGTTGCGGCCCCCGTGCGATACGGCTAAGAAGCCTCGATCTCAATGTATTTTTGTTTTGTGCCGGTATTGGCCTCTGGTTTGTCCTGAAGACCGGCGGGCGCAAAGACCTCTACAAAGACGAGGGGGAAACGGCAGGGCGATGGCGGTAGTCGTGATGAAATTCGGCGGCACGTCAGTCGCCAACATCGAGCGCATCCAGAATGTGGCGCGCCACGTCAAGCGCGAGGTTGATGCCGGCAATAAGGTCGCCGTCGTTGTCTCGGCGATGTCTGGCGTCACCAATCAGCTCGTCGCCTGGGTCAAGGACGCCGCCGGCCAGAAACTCTACGACAGTCGCGAATACGACGCCGTGGTGGCAACCGGCGAGCAAGTGACCGCTGGATTGCTGGCCATCGCCTTGCAGACAATGGGCCTTAAATCGCGGTCTTGGACCGGATGGCAGATTCCGATTGAGACGAGCACGGCGCACGGTTCAGCCCGCATTCTCGATATTCCGGGAGAAAAAATTCGTGAACGCATCGATGCTGGCGAAATCGCGGTGGTGACCGGTTTTCAAGGCGTCGAGCCGGTTACGCAACGCGTCGCAACGCTTGGCCGTGGCGGGTCAGACACCAGTGCTGTCGCGTTGGCCGTCGCGCTCAAGGCTGACGTTTGCGATATCTACACCGACGTCGATGGTGTCTACACGACAGACCCGCGCATCGTGCCGAAAGCCCGCCGCCTGCCGAAGATCTCTTATGAAGAAATGTTGGAGATGGCGTCGCTCGGTTCGAAAGTGCTGCAGACCCGCTCGGTTGAACTCGGCATGGTCTATAAGATGCGCACCCGCGTGTTGTCGAGTTTTGTGGCGCCGGATGCGATGAAAGCCTTTAACATCGCCAATCTTGAAGACATTGGAACCATTGTTTGTGACGAGGACGAGATCGTGGAACAGCAAGTCGTGAGCGGCATTGCATATGCAAAAGATGAAGCCAAAGTCACAATGCTGAAAGTGGATGACCGGCCGGGCATTGCTGCCCGCATATTTGGCCCTCTCGCCGAAGCCAATATCAATGTCGACATGATCGTCCAGAACGTCACGCCGGACGGCAAGCACACGGACATGACTTTTACGGTACAAGCGGCCGAGCTGCCCCACGCACTCGAGGTTTTGAAAAAGGCCAAAGCCGATATCGGCTATTTCGACGTCAAAAGCTCGGCCGATGTGGTCAAAGTGTCAGTGATTGGCGTCGGAATGCGCAGCCACGCTGGCGTTGCCGCAATTATGTTCAAGACGCTGTCCGACAAAGGCATCAATATCCACGCCATATCGACATCAGAAATCAAGATAAGCGTGTTGATTGACGCGGCATATGCTGAACTGGCGGTCAGGTCGTTGCATACGGCCTATGGTCTCGATAGCGACTGACCGGGCGGCACGCTTCAGCCGTCCTTAGACCGGGATATTGCGCCAGGGCAGGCGCCTGATACGGCAGGGCAATGGTAGCGCGGCGCGGCGAAGATCCAAGACCACTCCCCGGTGAGACATCGCTGCGCGTAATCATGCGCCGCCTGCGCCAGATCATGGGCGAAGAAAGCGACGGCCAGGACAAGCTTGACCGTATTGTCCGCCAGATCGCCGGTGTTATGGTTGCCGAGGTTTGCTCGATCTATCTCAAACGCCAGGACGGTTCGCTTGAGCTGTTCGCCAGCGAAGGGCTCAATCCGGCAGCGGTTCACTCAACCCGGTTAAAGCGCGGCGAAGGTCTTGTTGGCCGCTGCGCCGAACTTCGCGTCACGGTCAACGAACCTGAAGCTTCAATCCACCCAGCGTTTTCCTACAGGCCAGAAACAGGCGAAGAGATTTATCATTCTTTTCTTGCCGTTCCGATCGAGCGCTCGGGGCAAATTCTTGGCGTGCTCGATATTCAGAACCGGACGTCGAAGGAATACTCCGACGAGGACGTTGAAGTCCTGCAAGCGACGGCCATGGTCATCGCCGAAAATTTGGTGTCCGGAGCCGTGGCCGGCGCTGGACCGGCGATTGAGGTTTCAAAATCGCAGCCCGCCGTGATCGAGGGCGAGCCACTGTCCGACGGCATCGCACTGGGTCACATCGTTTTGCATGAGCCGCGCATTGTCGTCACGCAACTGTTGTCAGACAACCCGGCTTTCGAAATCGAGCGCCTCGATCAAGCGCTGAACAAGCTTCAGGCGCATATCGACGAAATGTTCGAGCACGAGCAGTTGTCGGCGGCGGGGGAGCACAGAGATGTGCTCGAAGCCTACCGCATGTTTGCGCACGACAAGGGCTGGCATCGCCGCCTTCGTGAGGCCGTCGAGGGCGGACTGACGGCAGAGGCAGCCGTCGAACGAGTACAAAATGCCATGCGCACCCGCATGTTGCGTCAGCACGACACGTATTGGCGCGAACGCCAGCGCGATCTGGACGACTTGTCGGACCGCTTGATGCGGGTTCTCGCCGGACGCATCACCAGCGCCGACGATAAAAATACCATGCCGCCGGATACAATTCTGGTGGCTCGGACAATGGGCCCGGCTGAGCTGCTTGACTATGACCGCACCAAGCTGCGCGGCCTCGTCGTCGAAGATGGGTCCAGTCAAAGTCACGTCGCAATTGTTGCCAAGGCATTGGGAATTGCGGCAATTGGCCAGGCAACGGGTGTCGTTGAGCGCGTCAACTCCGGAGATGCGGCGATCGTCGACGCCGTGACTGGCGAAGTCCACTTGCGCCCAAGTTCTGAAGTCATCGCTGCCTATTCCGACAAGGTGCGGTTCCGGGCCCGCAAGCAGAAGCGCTATCAGTCATTGCGTGACCGGCCGGCGATCACGAAAGACGGCGTTCGCATATCGCTCAACATGAATGCCGGGCTCGTCGTTGACATGCCGCATCTGGCGGAATCGGGGGCCGATGGCGTCGGTCTCTACCGCACGGAATTGCAGTTCATGCTGTCGGATAGTTTTCCGCGGCTCGACAAGCAGACACAACTCTATCGCAGTGTCTTGAAGGAAGCTGGCAGTAAACCTGTCGTCTTTCGCACCCTCGATATCGGCGGCGATAAGGTGCTTCCATACTTGCGCCAGCCATCAGAAGAGAACCCAGCGATGGGCTGGCGCGCGATCCGCATGGCCCTCGACCGGCCGGAGCTGTTTCGCTTGCAAGTGCGCGCCATGATGAAAGCCGCGAGCGGCCGGGAACTGCGCATCATGATCCCGATGGTCAGCGCCGCCTTTGAGATGGGCGCCATCAGCGCGCTTGTTGAAAAGGAAAAGGCGTTTTTATTAAAGCACGGCCATGTGCTGCCAAGCCAAATCCTGCTGGGTGCCATGATGGAAGTGCCAGCGCTATTGTTCGAGCTCGATGCTTTTCTACCGCGCGTTGATTTTGTGTCGGTTGGATCGAACGACCTTTTGCAGTTTTTGTTTGCATCCGACCGCACCAATGCGCGTGTTGCCAGCCGGTTTGACGTTTTGTCGCCGTCACCGCTGCGGGCGCTAAAGACGTTGGTCAAAGCCGCCAAGAAATACAAAGTCCCAGTGACGGTGTGCGGGGAAATGGCAGGTCGTCCGATTGAGGCGATGACATTGATCGGACTTGGGCTCAGATCGGTTTCAATGGCGCCAGCTTCGATCGGCCCGGTCAAGGCCATGATACTTTCGCTCAATGCCGAGAAAATCACAGATTGTGTCGAAGAATTACTGAAAGATGGCTCCAAAGACGTTCGCCTGCAGTTGCAACGGTTTGCGGAAAAAGAAAGTGTCGAGATCGATCATTGAGCGGATTCGTTTTTGAATTCTGCGGCTTTGACATCGTCTGATTTTTGGTGACTATACCCGTGGGGCCAGAGGGGCCAGCATTGTTGTGCTGGTTAGTAATGTAATGCGTCAGGGCGTAGGGGCGGGGTTTCCGCATCATGATGGGCGGCGCCGGCAAGCGCACTCGGATGCGAATTGGAGTGGTGCGCGTCGCGCCGAGCCGAAGTTAGCGCTGATACCTGCGGCCCATGTCGATCTGGCACCGCGTTCTAACATCTCCCGATTGTTTTTCGATTTGCGCAATGCGTTACAGATCACCCCGCATCAGGCCGCGGCGCACCTGCTGACCCGTGTCGAAGTTATTGCGGCACTCGAGTCGGGTCAGTTTGAATTTCTGCCGCAATGGCCGGAGACGGCGCGGATTGTTATGGCCTACACGGCAATGGCCGGTATCGACGGCCGCCCGGTTTTGGCTGCACTCGCTGACGTTATGCGCAGCGCGCCGCCGGATTCGCAAGCCGTCCGCACCCAGTCAGCTTCACGCCTTCAAGTCGACCGCTTGCGGCAAGCAGGTACGGCCTTCGCCAACGGCGCCAAAAGGCTGCCGGCGGGTGCCATAAAAAAAGTTCGCGAGCGGCCGGACCGGGCATTCTATGCCGTGTCGATGCCGCTCGGATTTGTCGTGCTGATGCTGAATACGTCGGCGTTACAAGCCGCGTTTGCGCACATTCCAACCCCGGTGGCACGCATGGCGCGGGATGTGCGCCAGTATTTTCAGGTGCAGTTTGCGCCTGTCCATGAGGGGTTGCGCTGGATAGAGGTGGATGACCCGCGCCGTCGCAGGGGCGATAAATTGCGTCAGGCTGGTCAATCGGATTAGATGCGCGCTGCAATTCGCAGTCCGCATTTGAAAGATCCGATACGTTTCTTATGAGCTCAGTTCCAAAAGAAAAACTTGATCGCGTCGTTGAGCGCTGGACGCAGATCCAGGACGAACTCAATCACGGCGTCAGCCAGACCGTGTTCGCCAGGCTGAACAAGGAATTTTCTGACATCACGCCTGTTGTTAAGAAAATCCAAGACTTGCGCAAAGCCGAAGCAGAAGTCGCTGATCTCGATCAGATGATCGCCGATCCGGGCGCCGGCAAAGAAATGACGGATATGGCTTATGCCGAGCGCGCGGCACTGGGGCCAAAGATTGAAGCACTCGAGCACGAAGTTCGCATCGCATTGCTGCCAAAAGATGCGGCGGATGAGAAAAGCGCGATCCTCGAAGTCCGTGCCGGAACCGGCGGCGATGAAGCCGCACTCTTTGCCGCTGATCTGTTCCGCATGTATCAGCGCTACGCCGATCTCAAAGGTTGGAAGACCGAGATCATATCGATGTCGGAAAGCGATCTTGGCGGATACAGGGAAATCGTGGCGTCGGTGACAGGTCAGGGCGTCTTTGCGCGCATGAAGTTTGAATCCGGCGTGCATCGCGTGCAGCGCATTCCAGCAACGGAAAGCGGCGGGCGTATTCATACGTCGGCTGCAACTGTCGCTGTGCTACCCGAGGCCGAAGACGTCGATATCGATATCCGGCCCGAGGATATTCGCATTGATACGATGCGCGCCAGCGGAGCCGGCGGTCAGCACGTTAACAAAACCGACAGCGCCGTGCGTATGACCCATTTGCCGACGGGAATTATGGTCGTATCGGCGGAGAAATCGCAGCACCAGAACCGGCGGCTTGCGATGGCTGTTCTGAAAGCCAAGCTTTACGAAATGGAGCGCGATAAGCTTGCCAATGAGCGCTCCGAAGCCCGCAAATCGCAGGTCGGTTCGGGCGACCGTTCGCAGCGCATCCGCACGTACAATTTTCCGCAAGGGCGCGTGACCGATCACCGGATCAACCTGACGCTCTACAACCTGGAAGAGGTTTTGACCGGCAATGCTCTTGATCCGCTGGTCGATGCCCTGATTACCGATCATCAGGCCGGCCTGCTTGCCGAAATGAACGCTACGTGACGCGGGTGCCGGCAGATGAGCCAGAGAAAAGCCGCATATACGCAGATTATAGCGTGCGGCAAACCCTCGGATTGATGAGTGAGGTCTTCAAGGAAGCGGGTATTCAGTCCGCCGCAGCCGACGCCCGGTTTTTGGTGCAAGGCATAATGCAGATCGATGCAGCTGATCTGTTGCGGGATCCCGAACATCTAGTTGGCAGTAAGTCGCAAGCGCTGACGGACGCGCTGCAACGGCGGCTCAAACTTGAACCGGTGTCGCGAATCCTCGGTACCCGTGAATTCTACGGCCGTCCGTTTGCGGTGACGCCCGACGTACTCGATCCGCGGCCCGATACGGAATGCCTCATCGATCTGGTATTCGACATCATTCGATCGGACGTGGATCTTCAGTACCGTCTGAAAATTGCCGACATCGGCACAGGCTCGGGTGCGATCATAGTAACTCTGTTGGCGGAACTGCCGTATGCGCGCGGTGTCGCAACAGACATATCGCCGCCAGCGATTGAGGTGGCGCGACGCAACGCGGCCCGGCTCGGCGTCAATGACC
>JAYUCQ010000072.1:0-2455 GCA_043740265.1 Hyphomicrobium sp. | reverse complement strand
GCCCAACCGCCGCCGGTGTCATGTTGTTCATGGCCATCACTCGTACCGCAGTGCTTCAACGGGATCGAGCTTGGAGGCCCGCCACGACGGATAGAGTGTTGCCAGTACGGAGAGTGTCAATGCCATAAGCACGATACCGGCCGTCTCGCGGAAATTGATATCGGCCGGAAGGCGCGTCAGATAATAGATGTTGGGATCGAAGACCGTCGCGCCTGTCACCCACGATACAAAATTCTTGATCGCCTCAATATTCTGGCAGAACACCACACCAAGAATGAGCCCTGCGAGAGTACCGAGAATCCCGATTGACGCACCCGTAATCAGAAACACACGCATCACCGCGCCCTTGGTCGCGCCCATCGTGCGCAAAACTGCAATGTCGCGGCCCTTATCTTTTACCAGCATCATCATGCCGGAAATGATGTTCATCGCCGCTACCAAAATGATCAGCGATAAAATAATGAACATGACGTTGCGCTCAACAGCCAGAACGTTGAAGAAAGATTCATTGCGTTGCCGCCAATCCGAAACGTTGATCGTCGGACCGCCCTCGGTCTTGATCGCCGCATCGTAGGCTTCGACGTTCTCTGGATTGTCGACAACGAGTTCGAGCACATCGACTTCGCCGCTCTTGGAAAAGTATTTCTGCGCCTCTCCCAACGGCATGAAAATCATCATCCGGTCGTATTCCGACATGCCAAGTTCGAACAACGCTGTAATAACATAGGGCTTGGACCGCGGCGCTGTACCGAACGGCGTTGTCGCGCCGCGCGGCGACACCAGCGTCACCGTATCGCCAAGGCCGACACGCAATGAGTTGGCCAGTTTTGTTCCCACAGCAATGCCGGTCTGGCCGTCAAAGCCCTCGATCGAGCCGTATTTGATATTGCTTGAAACCAGCTTGAGAGATTTCAGACCAGCTTCATCAATGCCGCGCACGAGGCCGCCGAGCGCCTGAATGTTCGAGGACACCATTACTTGACCCTCAATCAGGGGCAGTGCTGAAATGACGCCGGGGACTTTTGAAAGTTTGGCTGCCATTTCGGCATAGTCCTCAAACGGCTCGCCGATTTTGTGAACGATGACATGACCATTGAGGCCCATGATTTTTTCAAACAGATCTTTGCGAAAACCGTTCATCACGGCCATGACGATAATCAGCGTCGCCACGCCCAGCATAATTCCGAGGAATGAAAACCCGGCGATGACCGAAATGAAGCCTTCTTTGCGCCGGGCCCGCAGGTAGCGCGCAGCCAACATCCACTCAAAGAGGGAAAACGGTTTGGTGTCAGCAACGGCCGCGGTCATCCCGGTGAAACTCCCTCGTGCCTCGTTATCGGGCCTCGTTATCGGGCCTCGTCTTAGCGGCAGCACTGCTACCGCCGCAATCAGGCTAGAATACGCTTCGTAGAAACGGCTCCGCTGGCCGTCTTGACACATCGCCAAACGGCAGCGTCTCACACCCGCTGCTTAATACGCCCGCGCAATCAAAACATACTCTTTGGCCGGGTCGCCGGTGAAAAGGCACGCCCCACCAGCCCCGCTTTGGCCTAGCGGAGCGTTTCTGATCGTAAGCTTCAGCGCCTTCAACCGGTCCGCAAGCGCCTCAAGTTTTGCACCTTCCGGCTTCGACCAAGCGACTTTTGCCCAGCCCCTGAACTCGCCGCCCTCGTCGTCGCTCGCGGCCGCTCCGAAGTAAGACGCTAAGTCTTCGAACGTCGTAATGTTCGCGACGATGTTGTTGTCCAGCCGCGCCTTCGCCTCAGCGAACAGCCGCGCTTGGATCTCATCCAAGAGCGAAGGAGCCTTTGCGATGAAATCGGCGCGCGAGCTTGAATGCGAAATGATTTTTTCGCCGTCGCGCAGGCTATCGCGACGCATGAACGTGACATTACCGCCGCTGGCATCGCGCCCGCCGATCTCGGCGATGACCGGCGCACCACGGCGCACCCAATTCCAGCGTTTCTCGGCTGATTTTACCGGCTTCACGTCAATGAGCACCCGTATGCCCAAGGCCTTCAGCTCTTTCTCGAGCCCAACGCAATACTCGAGGAGTTCTTTATCCTCGGGCTTTTCGCGCAGCATCGGCACGATGACGATCTGGCGCGGTGCAATTTTCGGCGGCAACCGCAAACCGTCGTCGTCACCGTGGGTCATGATCACGCCGCCGATGAGACGGGTGGAGACGCCCCAACTGGTCGTATGGCAATATGTAAGTTGCCCCTGCTGGTTTTGAAACTGAATGTTCTGCGCTTCCGCGAAGTGTGTTCCGAGATAGTGTGACGTTCCGGCCTGCAAGGCTTTGCCGTCCTGCATCATCGCTTCAATCGAATAGGTATTGTCGGCACCAGGAAATCGCTCATTGGCCGGCTTCTCGCCAGCGACAACCGGCATCGCCAGCACGCTTTCCGAGAACTCGCGATAAACCTCCAGCATCTTCAACGTTTCAGCCATC
>JAYUCQ010000071.1:0-6014 GCA_043740265.1 Hyphomicrobium sp. | reverse complement strand
CGCCGCGCTGGCCGCCACTTTTTGCAGATTCCCGGGCCGACGCCCGTTCCGGAACGCATCCTGGCCGCCATGTCCCGCCAGATCCTCGATCATCGCGGTCTTGAGTTCCAAAAACTCGGCCAGCGGGTGCTGTCGGGCATCAAGGGAATTTTCAAGACCAAGGGCGACGTCTTCATTTATCCGGCATCGGGCACCGGCGCTTGGGAAGCCGGCCTCGTTAATACGATGTCGCCTGGCGACAAAGTTCTGATGTGCGAGACCGGACAGTTTGCCGTGCTGTGGGCGATCATGGCCAGGCGTCTCGGTCTCGACGTTGAAGTCATCCCAACGGATTGGCGCATTGCTGCCGACGCGGCCGTCATCGAAAAGCGTCTGCGCGAAGACAAGAGCCACGCAATTAAAGCCGTCTGCGTCGTGCACAACGAAACCTCGACCGGATGCCGCACGCGTATAGATGAAGTCCGCAAAGCGATGGACGCAGCTAAGCATCCAGCGCTGCTGATGGCCGACACGATTTCTTCCCTCGCCTGCGCTGATATCCGCCACGACGAATGGGGCATCGATGTCACCGTCGCCGGTTCGCAGAAGGGCATGATGCTGCCGCCGGGTCTGTCATTTACGGCGGTTAGCGCTAAGGCTTTGGCTGCAACGAAAACCGCAAAGCTGCCTCGTTCCTATTTCTCGTGGGACGACATGCAGGCGAGCAACGCCACAGGCTTTTTCCCCTATACGCCAGCAACAGGCATCCTCTATGGCCTCGCCGAAGCGATCGACATGATCAATGAGGAAGGCCTGGAGAATGTTTTCGCCCGTCATGAGCGCTTGGCGGAAGCTACACGCCGCGCGGTCCGCGCCTGGGGTCTCGATATTCAATGCCGCGATCCGAAGTACTATTCTCCGGCCGTCACCGCCGTCATCATGCCGGAAGGCCACAACGCCGACGCCTATCGCAAGATCGTGCTCGACAATTTCAATATGTCACTCGGCACTGGCTTGAATAAAATCGCGGGCAAAGTGTTCCGCATTGGCCATCTAGGCGACACCAACGAGTTGACCATCATGGGCGCCCTGGCGGGCGTTGAAATGGGCTTTGAACTTGCTGGCGTGCCGCACAAGAAGGGCGGCGTTGCAGCCGCGATGAGCTATCTCGCCGAAACCGCGAAGCCTGCCAAAGCCGCGGCGGCTTAAGGATAGAGCGAAGGGAGGCGAGATTGGCCAGCCCTTCGCCGATATTCGTTTTTGATGCTTTTGGCACGTTGTTCGACGTGCATTCCGCCGCGCGAGAGAATGCTGCGGCGCTGGGCGATCAGGCCGTGCGCGTTTCAGAAATTTGGCGCGCCAAGCAACTCGAATACACTTGGATTTCGGCTGGGATTGGCGGCGTCGCGCCACCATTCCGCGAAATCACCCGGCTTAGTTTGCACTACGCGCTGGCTGTGTGCGGTCTCCCGGCAGATGTCGCGCCCGGACTGCTTGAGAGCTACCAGCGCCTAGCGCCATTTGCCGAAGTGCCGACAACCTTGCGGCGGCTCAAGGCCAGCGGCGCGAAACTTGCCATTCTCTCCAACGCTGACCCAGACATGCTTGATGATCTCGTTGTCAATGCCAGGCTCGAAGGTGTTTTCGATTATCTGATTTCGGCTCGGGTCGCGGGAACCTTTAAGCCCGCGCCGCGCGTCTATGCGCAGGCTACCGAGGTTTTCCGGTGCGAACCGCGCGCGATAACCTTCGTATCGTCCAACCGCTGGGACGTTGCCGGTGCCAAAGCATTTGGCTTCAAAACACTTTGGGTCAACCGGTCTGGGCTACCCGATGAGTACGGTGATTTACCAGCTGACAAATCAGTTTCTGATTTGTCGTTTCTAGTTTGAGGCCACTCAGCTCAGGGTTTCAACCCGGCCATCGCCAGCTGAATTTGGCAGCGGTGTCCAAGCTGGGTGAACTTTGCTGTCACGCAGCTCTTCACTTTATCAACCGTTGGGTTGGTGCCGATGCACAAGCGGCGGACATCGGTTTCGCACGCGGCTTTCATTTGCGGCGTGACTTCCGCCGGCAACTGATAATCGTCGGCGCGAACGGTAACTGTGAGCGATGACACAACAAGTGCGGACGCAACGACCGCTGATCTGACCCAGCCCATTTTTCCCCCAAAGAGTACCGACTGCCTGTTTCCGCTGCGTTGCAGCACGGATCACAGCCAAGAATGCGGCGAGAGTACCCAAACGCGACAGAAAACCACGGGAAAGCGGGCATTTAGGTTATCAAGCTGAGGTTCAGCGCCGCTTTTGCGGGCTCGAACAGCGTTCAATTGGCAAGGGTCAGCGGTTTCCGGCGGCCGGTTTTGCACGCCGCCCCTTCAAAATTTCACTCAGAGGCATGTCAGGAGACTTACGGAATTTTCCTTTTTGCAGCTTTGGCGTAACGAGTGTCAGCTCGCGGCTCTCCGCCGTCACTTCGTCGATACGCTCCCAATCGTGCTCAAGACCTGCGGCTTTGCGCCGGATTTTGCGATGCGACTTGGCCTTGGAACGCGGGATATTCTTGCGCGACGATTTATCGTTCTCGCCATACGAGTTGCGCCGGTCCTTCTTGAGCGACAGGCGCTTCTTTTCCGGCGGCGATTTTGGCTGACGTGGCATCGGCTTCAGGTCTTGTCCGCCTTGCCGCCGAACAGCCGCTGCACAATTTCGGTCAAACGGACGCTGTCGACGTCGTCTTTGTGGATGACTTCGGTGGCGCCCGCGGCCGTTAAGACTGCGCGGCGCGTGCGCGTCACTTGACCGCTGATGACGACGATTGGACCGCTGTATCCGGCGCGGCGCAAAAACGGAATGGTTTGGCTGGCGTCATCGCTCGGCTTCAAGATGTCGTCGAGAAAAAGGATGTCAGGGCTCTTTGCCATCACCAGATCGATGGCCGCGCCCATGGTTGCCGCGCGCCGCACCACAACGTCGTAACCGAACATGACGCGCAATGTCGCCTGCATCCGGTCCGAGTCGATGTTTTCGTCATCGACAACGACAACATCTTTCAGTCCGGGCATGCCTTGCTTGGCGCGCATGACGCCGCTTTTTTTCTGGAGAAAGTTTCCACCAGAGCCTGAGTTTGACGATGCCATCGGCGTGATTGTAGCCCAAAGAGAAAAGCAGTTGTTCTAGCGGTGTAGTCATTGCCCGGAAAGTTTTCAAGCCAAGCGCATTGCGCTGGACAAAACGCAGGGGACGGATTGCCTTAATTCGCTCTACAGCAGCAGCACCTTGGGCCAGGTGAAGGTAAATGATGTGCCCCGCCTGGTTTTTGGATCGGATGCCACGTCAATTGTGCCGCCAGCGCCTTCGACGATCTTTTTAACGGCGGCCAGCCCCATGCCCGTGGATGCCGTCTCTATATCCGCTTGCAGTGTCCGGAACGGCAGGAATATCGAAGTGTGATGGTGCGGGTCGATTCCTGGTCCGTCGTCGCTCACGGTGATTGCCAAGGCTAGCGGTTGCTCCTCGCAACATACCGCGATTTGACCTGCCGGCTGGTCATGATGCTGCAAGGCGTTACCGACCAGATTGCGCAAAACCAGATCAAGCGGCGCCCGGAGCGTTGAAAGCTCTGGCCAGTGCCCTGTGACCGAAATGACGTGGCCGCTTTCGGGCAGCGAGTCCTTCACGGCTGAAATCAGTGCGCGCGTATCGACATTTTCCACCGCTTCATATTTGCGGCCAATGGTCGAATAATCGAGCAGCGCGGTGAGCATGTGTGACATGCGCCGCGATTGGCCTTCGATATCGCGCAGGATATCACGCAGCGTCCCGTCGCTCGCGGCCGCGGTGTTTTCAAAGGCGGTTTCGGTCAGCTGCCGCATGTGACGCAACGGCGCTTTGAGGTCATGGGAAATAATTGCTGCGAACGATTCCAGATCGGTGTTTGCGCGCGCCAGTTCCTTGGACTTTGCCGTCACTTCGGCTTCAGCCATCAAGCGGGCACGGATTTGCTTACTCAACTCAACTTCGATTTCAGTTTGCGACGTGCTCTTGTAGGCAATCGCGATAGGCCCATCGCGCCCGGCGTCCCACATGAAGGTAAAATTGTGTTTGCCTGTGCGATCGGAACCGGTTGCAACCGAGACGGCGGGAAGCTCAAGCACACGGCGCGGATCGGCGGCCAGCGCCAGGATTTCGTTTTCAAGCCCAATAATCGGTAAAATGCTGTCGGTGACGGGTGCTCCCTTCGTCACAAATTGGGTGAGCCGGCCAAACGTATCGTCGACGGTCAGATCCTTATGCATCCAGATGACGCCGAACGAACCGAACTCAGCCAGCAGCATACCGGCTTCGAGCAGTTTCACGGCGGCCGGTGCCGCGATGTCAAGGGTTGCGGCGGGCGATCGAGCCGGCGGCATCGATGAATGCTTTTGCGACATGAGTGCCTGTTTTCGCGCTGGTTCGAATGAGGGACGTGCCGGGCTGTGTCAGCTGCGTCGGCAGCGGCACAGCATCAGGATCGGGAGAGAGATCGGACTTGTTGACGATGTAGCCGATATGGCGGCCTGGAAAAGCGTCAGCGAAACCGCGGCCGAGCTTGACCATCGTATCCAGACTCGGAGGACGGCTCATGTCGCCGATGATGAGCGCCGCCGCGGCTTCTTTGGTGTAGATGTGATTAAAAATAGCGTCGCCAAAATTGCCGTCGGTGTCCCATAGGATGAGCGACATGCGCGGCCGCTCCGGGCTATCAGGCACTTCATAACGATAAACATCGACGCCAATCGTCGGCTTGTAGTCGAATTCGAATTTGTCGAACACCAGCCGCCGCGCGAGCGAGGATTTGCCAACCCCGATCTCGCCTAGCAGCATGACTTTCCGCGCCATCATGGCTGGACTTCGCCGTCAAAGCCCATTTCGAATTCGGCGCGGCGGTTGGGGCTACTGGGCCCACGCGTCTCGCTTAACTCGTTGGTGTTGGTGCGTCCGACGGCAGCAATTTGGCCAGACGGCACGCCGAGCCCAATGAGGTCTCCGCGAATTTTATAGGCCCGGTCCTGGGCCAATGCCGTGTTGCGCGCCTGACTGCCAGCCTCGTCCGTATAGCCGATAATGCGCACCAGCCCAGGTGATGCTTTCATCAATTGCGCCAGTTCGCTGATGTAGCGTTGAGCCGTATCGCTGTTGCGGTAATCGACATTGTCGGCGAAGAAAATCGCGTGACTGCGGGTCCAGTCAACGAGGCGGTCACGTGGTGATATTAGCGGTGCCGGTGCTGCCGGCGCTGCAATCGTGATCGGTGCCGGCGGGCGCATCGCCTTGGCAAACGCAACCGTTGAAGCAAGTGCCGCCACGCGTTCGGCACCGCTTGCGAATTGCTCAACCGCTTGGTCGAGAGAAGTGCCAACTGCGGATCCGGCTTTGGCTGACTTATCGGACGCCGCCGCGTGAGCGTCGCCGCCACCGGCTAGAACGAGATCATCGCCAAGCACTCCAAGGCGCGACGATAGTGCGAGGTACGCACTCGCGGCTTTGCCCTCTTTGACCGCAGAGAGCGGTGCTTCGGCGGGAACCGCAAGCAACTTGTTGTCAGCCAAAATCGCTGCGGCCTCAGCGGCGTTGCGTTTGAGCCCGTCCGCTTGAGATTTATCGGCCGCCACCGAACTTGCGCGGGTGAGATCAGCTTCCGCCTGTTTGAGCCGGGACGCCGCTCGGGTCGCGGTGCGCGAAAGCGACAGGCGCGCGGCTTCGCCCGTTGCGTTTGCCATGCCTTGCGCCATGTCCTGGCGCAACCGCAAAAGTTCGGGGGTCATGTCGGGGACGGTGATACCGCTTCCGGCGACAACGCTGAGGCGATCCTGCAATCGAACGGTTGGCAGATTTTTCGCAAGGTCATTGACAATGCGAGTTTTGGCGTCCTGCGATGGTGTCAGACCCGACAGGGTGAGTGTTTTGCCCCGGTCGGCAATATCGATTTGAGCCGGGTATCCGAGCATGGCGGGATCGGCGGCAATGACGCGTTGTGCTACTGATCGCACGCTG
>JAYUCQ010000070.1:0-2462 GCA_043740265.1 Hyphomicrobium sp. | reverse complement strand
ACAAGCACGCTGGACGAAATCATGGAAGCCATGACCAACGGCCGCTTCCGGCATTTGCCAGTGATTGAAGATGGCGCGCTTGTCGGCATCGTCTCCATTGGCGACGTGGTCAAGCATCACACCGCCGAAGTCGAACTCGAAGTCACCGCGATGCGCGGCTACTTGGCGACGGGCTGAAGCGCGCGCGTCTGCAGAGCATGCACTGTCGCCGTCTTTGAGGCTGCCTGCACAGCCGGTTGCGCGCCGCGTTTTGGCGCGCGAATGTCGATCTCGCGGACGATATCATCCAGCTGCCGTTCGACGGCATGTGCGCCGCGCGCGATCAGTTCTTCGGCGCGATGGAAATCAAACAGGCCGATGTCCTGCAGGCGCGGCGAAATCATTGCGTCGGGTGGGTCGCCCGCAAGCCGCGACCGGGCGATGCGGTCCTGCACGATATTGAAGGCGTCGACCATCACGGTTGAAAATCCAGGTGCGCCGTCGCCGCGGCCAAAGATCTGGCGCTGAAGCATGCCGCGCATGCCCGTCGCCGGGGGTTCGGGAGCTTCGAAATTGGGTTCGTCCGCAGCATCGTCTTCGTCGGTGCCCATATTGGAAACTGGCACGACGCTGCCGCGTCCCAGCACGTCAAAGTTCAAGTTGACGGCGATGACGTAACGCGCGCCCAGCGCCCGGCACACGGAAACCGGGATGGGATTGACGAGCGCGCCATCAAACAGCCAGCGGCCGCCGACGCGAACTGGTTTGAAAATGCCCGGCAAAGCGTAAGACGCGCGCACGGCGTCCACCATACGTCCGCGCGACAGCCAATGCTCATGACCGGTGCCGACTTCGGTTGCAACGGCTGTGAACCGCGTGCCGAGGTCTTCGATCATTTGGTCGCCGAGGTGACGGTCAAGGCGCTCGCACAAACGCTGGCCGTTTAAAAGACCGGTGCCTGCGAGATTGAAATCCATGTAGCCGAAGATGCGCCGCGGTGTCAGTTCACGCGCAAAGCCTTCGAGTTGATCAAGGCGTCCGGCGGCATAACATCCGCCGACAACGGCACCGATCGATGTGCCAGCGATAATGTCGGGACGGATACCAGCGTCATGCAGGGCTTTGACGACGCCAATGTGCGCCCACCCGCGGGCTGCCCCACCACCCAGTGCCAAACCTATCTTCACGCCCGCCATCGCGGCACTCCTGACCGTAAAATCGGCCGCCCAATTATGTCACTTGAGTATGTCACGAGTGATTGGCAACCGTTTCAGGACTTGGAAACACATTTAACCAGTTTACACCAAGCCGCTTAAGACCTCCCTACTGAGAAGTAAGCGAGTCCTTAATTCAAACAATGGGCCAAGGTCCGGGATAGCCGGCATTCCGGCAGAAATCTTGCCGAAAACGGCCTTAGCGCTTCGCGCTGGCGTCTCGTAACGGCGCGTTAACCAAACGCACGCCGCCGGGGCTAGCGGGTTGACCTGAAAGCGTGCGGTAGAAACACGACCGCTCGCCCGTGTGGCAAGCCACGCCCGCGCCAGCAACTTTAGCCGCCAGCCACACGACATCTTGATCGCAGTCGGTGCGGATTTCACTGACGGCCAGCGTGTTGCCGCTCGCCTCGCCCTTCTTCCAGAGCTCTTTGCGCGAGCGGCTCCAGAAGTGCGCCAGCCCCGTCTCAAGTGTGAGCACTAGGGCGTCGCTATTCATATGCGCGAACATCAGCACAGCGCCTGTCGCCGCATCGGTGACAATCGCCGGGATTAACCCATCACAATCGAATTTCGGCTGAAACACGTCGCCGGTTTCAATCGCTTGGAGTGTGCCACGCGGGGCAAAAGGATTTTGCATGATGCTCGTTTCATGATGCGTATTTTGAGAACCTAGGACGTGGTCTGCACCATGCGCAAGAACCGGTCGCGCAGGGCTGCGTCTGTGTCGAAGCTGCCTAAAAACCGCGAGGTGACGGTCGTGACATGACGCTGGCGGACGCCGCGCGCCGACATGCACGTATGCTCGGCACTCATCATCACGGCAACGCCCTTGGGCGCCAGCGCATCGGCAATTGCAAGTGCAATCTCGCCCGTCAGCGTTTCCTGCGTTTGCAAGCGGCGGGCAAAAATTTCGACTACCCGCGCCAGTTTAGACAAACCAACGATGCGCCCGGACGGCATATAGGCAACGTGCGCCACGCCTGAGAACGGCGCGATGTGGTGCTCGCAGTGGCTCTCAAAGCGGATGTCTTTCAGCAGCACGATGTCGTCATAGCCGGAGGTTTCTTCAAACGTTGTTGCAAGTTCAGCGGCCGCGTCGGCGCGATAGCCGGAGAAATACTCGCCATAGGCGTCGGCAACGCGCGACGGCGTATCGACGAGCCCGGGCCGCAAGGGATCATCACCGGCCCAGGCCAGCAGAGTGCGCACCGCATCCTCGGCCTCGGCGCGGGACGGGCGGCGCAGCGGTAAAGCCGTAACGTTCGG
>JAYUCQ010000069.1:0-6031 GCA_043740265.1 Hyphomicrobium sp. | reverse complement strand
AGCGCACTTCACGCAGGCCGACGGCGCCGGCCATGTCCTGCAATTCGCAGTCGCCGTTGGCGGCACAGGTGAGGCAATCCAGCGGGTGGTCGGAGATGTAGAGTTCCATGACGCCCTTGCGCAGCTTGGCAAGGCGCTCGTTCTGGGTCGAAACTTTGATGCCGGGCGCAACCGGTGTGGTGCACGACGCCGGCGTGCCGCGGCGGCCTTCGATTTCGCACAAGCATAGGCGGCACGAACCGAATGCGGCCATATTATCGCTGGCGCACAGTTTCGGGATCTGAACGCCGAGCTGCATGGCGGCGTTCATGATCGAGGTGCCTTCCGGCACCGTGATCTCCTGGCCGTCAATTTCCAGCGTCACCATATTGGTCGACGTCGAATGCGGTGTGCCGTAATCCGTCTCTTTGATGAGCGTCATCGGATTTACATGCTTGTTCATGGCCGTGTCCTCGTTGAGGTCATAAATCAGTCACTATTCTGCGGCGTCGGCAAGGAACTTGTTCGGTGCCTTGCGCTGGAAATCTTCCGGGAAGCCTTTGACCGCGCTCATCACCGGCATTGGCGTCAATCCGCCCATGGCGCACAGCGATCCGTCGGTCATCGTTACGCATAGGTCTTCAAGAAGCGTCAAGTTTTTGGCGCGGTTGTCGTCGGCGATAATCTTGTCGATCACCTCGACGCCGCGCTGCGCGCCGATGCGGCAGGGTGTGCACTTGCCGCAACTCTCGATGACACAGAATTCCATGGCGAAGCGGGCCTGTTTAGCCATATCGACACTGTCGTCAAAAACGACAAGACCGCCGTGTCCGACCATAGCGTCAGCTTTGGTGAACTCTTCGTAGTCCATCGGTACATCAAGCTTGGATTGCGGCAGGTATGCGCCCAGCGGGCCGCCGACCTGCACGGCGCGCACAGGTTTGCCGGTTGCCGTACCGCCGCCCCAATCGTCGATCAACTGGCGGGTGGTGACGCCGAATGCCTTTTCGACGAGGCCACCCTGCTTGATGTTGCCGGCCAGCTGGAACGCCAAGGTTCCGCGCGAACGGCCAACGCCATAGTTCTTGTAGAACTCGCCGCCTTTGGCGAGGATGATGGGAACAGCCGCAAAGCTCATGACGTTGTTGATGATCGTCGGCTTGCCAAACAGGCCTTCGATGGCTGGGATCGGCGGCTTGAAACGAACGATGCCGCGCTTGCCTTCGATGGACTCCAGCATCGAGGTTTCTTCGCCACAGATATAAGCGCCCGCGCCCATACGGACAAAGAGGTCAAAGGAATAATTTGAGCCCTGGATTTTATCGCCGAGCCAGTTGGCTTTTTTGGCGATCTCGATGGCTTCGCGCAGCACCTTGACGGAATGCGGGTATTCGGAGCGGACGTAGATGTAGCCCTTGGTGGCACCCCCGGCGATGGCGGCAATGGTCATGCCTTCGATCAGGCAGTACGGGTCACCTTCCATGAGCATACGGTCAGCGAAAGTGCCGCTGTCGCCTTCGTCGGCGTTGCAGGCGACATATTTCTGCTCAGTCGTTTTGATGTCGTGGACGGTCTTCCACTTGATGCCGGTTGGGAATCCAGCGCCGCCGCGGCCGCGTAGCCCGGACGTCGTGACTTCCGTGACGATTTCAGCAGGCTTCATATCGATGGCTTTTTTCAAACCCTCGAAGCCGCCATGCTTGCGATAATCTTCAATCGACAGCGGATCGGTAATGCCACAACGCGCGAATGTTAGGCGCTCTTGTTTCTTGAAGTATGGAATTTCTTCCGTCAGTCCATGCGCCAGCTTGTGTTTGGCACCATCCAAAAATCCGGCTTTGAAAAGATCAGCAACGTCTTTGACCGCAACCGGGCCATAAGCAACTCGGCCGTTCGGCGTTTCGACTTCAACGAGCGGTTCAAGGTACAGCATGCCGCGCGAGCCGTTGCGGACGATTTTGATGTCTTTCTTCTGCGCTTTGGCTTGTTCGGCAATGGCGGCCGCAACTTCGTCTGCGCCAACTGAAAGTGCTGCGGCATCGCGGGGTACGAAAATCGTAATCATGCTGCGGTCTCCCTACCAAGTGACGCGACGATCTCATCGAAGCGTTTGGCATCGACCTTACCGTAGAGTTTATCACCAATCAGGATGGCGGGGGAGAGGGCGCAGTTGCCGAGGCAGAAGACCTGCTCGATTGTGACGTTGCCGTCGGCTGTCGTGCCCCCCATTTCGGTCTTTAAAGATTTTTCGGCGTGACTGCAGAGATGGTCGGTGCCCATGGACTGACAGGCTTCGGCGCGGCAGATCTTGATCGTGTGGCGGCCAACCGGCTCGCGCTTGAAGTCGTGGTAAAAGGTAACAACGCCGTGAACCTCGGCGCGCGACAAGTTCAGCGCATTCGCGATGACCGGCAGGGTGCTCTCAGGCACGTAACCTAGCTCGTGCTGCAGGCTATGCAGGATTTCCAAAAGCTCGTCGGGTTTGTTGCCGTGGGCGGCGCACACCGCGAGGGCCTTGATCTCACTTATCCCCATCGCGGTCGTGGCGGGCGCTTTCACCGGCATCAGTGACGGCGAACCTTTCGATTTTTTGGCCATTTTGTCTTTGTCCTAAGGGTCACGCCATTTGAGAGCAGAGGCATTTCGAGAGCTGAGGCTGGTTGCGTATAGTGGCTGGCTGAATGCATAGCAGTACCGGGCAAGGATCGGGACCCTTGCTCCGGCAACTCGGAACGGATTGTCGCAGCTCGAAAACTCCTCTATTTCGCAACCGCGATCAAATTGGTATTTCCGATCTTATCATAGACGAAATCTATGGATCAACCGTCAAACTATGGGTGACGTCGCAGTTAGCTGGTTCTGCGTCGTTTTTAGGTAATCACTTAAAGTCACTGGCCGAAAACGACTTAGCGGCGGCGCAAAACGCTCGCACCAACGGTCCAAGGGGATCGCGATCGACAGCGACCAACCCAACACTGTGAGCTACGTCAGGCTCCGTCAAAGGGATCGCGATGATACCCGGATCGCGCCCCAGGATATCGAGGATGTAGTGCGGCATGATGCTGGCGAGGCCCATCAGGCGGACGTTTGAGCACAGATTGATGACCGAGTTGGTTTCAAGTGCAGGTTCGGGATGGCAATTGGCGGATAAAAAGGCGCGGTCGATGATGCGCCGGTTCTGCATGTTGGACGTCAACAGGCCGAGCGGCAGGCTGGCGGCTTCGCGCCACGTCACGAAGTCCCGGCCGGCGAGCGCATGGTCTTCGGGCACAAAAAGGCAGTAGCGCTCGGAATAGAGCGGCCAGGAGAGCAGTCCCGAAATCGGTTCGTTGTCGAGGTAGGTAATGCCGACATCGATCGAATAGTCCTGCAGCGCGCGCAGAATTTCCTCCGAACTCATCGACATGACGGTGAAGTCGATGTGCGGGTGCAGGGCGCGAACATCCTTCGTTAGGAAAGGGATCATCGGCAGCGCCGACGGAATGCCGCCGAGGACGAGGCGCCCGGTGAGGCTCGCGTCACTGGCGATGATCTGCGCCAGCTCCTGCTGCATCGACGACCAGTTGTTCAAAATGAGCTGCGCCCACTTCAGTACGCGCTCGCCCTCTGAGGTTAAGCCTTGATAGCGCTGGCCGCGTTCGACGATGGGAATGCCGAGTTCGAGTTCGAGCTGGCGGATGCGGCCCGAGAGCGTCGGCTGGGTTACATTGCAAGCGGTGGCGGCGCGGGTGAAATGCTTCTCGCGCGCCAGCGCAACCAGATACTGCAATTGGCGGATGTCCATCGCGCTGGTGTGCCCTTGCTTCGTAACCCGGGGTAATGGTTACGCCATCGCGCCCGGGTAAATGCAAGGGGTCCAAATGCAAGGCGGAGGTCGAGCGACCTCCAGGCTTCACATTTCGGCTTTGAAGCCTTAGACGGCTATAGTCTACCAAAAAAACCTCACACGTCCCCAGGCCAACAGATGTCCCGGCTGCAAAAACCTAAAACCAAACCGGCGCGGCCGTTTTTTTCGTCGGGCCCGTGCGCCAAGCGGCCGGGGTGGACGCCTGATGTGTTGCGCGGCGCGATGCTTGGCCGTTCGCACCGCTCAACAGAAGGCCGTGCCCGGTTGCGCCTCGTTATCGACAAGACGCGTGAAATGCTTCACGTGCCCGATGATTTCGAAATCGCAATTCTTCCCGGCTCAGATACTGGTGCCTTTGAATGCGCCATGTGGAATTTGCTTGGGCCGCACGGCGTCGACGTCTTCGCCTGGGAGGTGTTCGGCCGCATTTGGCTGCGCGATGCCGTTGATCAATTGCGGCTGAGAGACCTGCGCACCTTCGACGCCGATTGGGGCTATCTGCCGGATTTATCAAAAGCCGATTTCTCGCGCGATGTGTTGTTCACCTGGAACGGCACAACAAGTGGTGTCCGCGTGCCGGATGCAAAATGGATTGCGGCCGATCGTACGGGGCTGACGTTTTGCGACGCCACGTCGGCGGTCTTTGCGCAGGCAATCGATTTCTATAAGATCGATGTGCTGACGTTTTCGTGGCAAAAAGCACTGGGTGGGGAAGCGGCGCACGGCATGATGATCTTGTCGCCGCGGGCCATGTATCGCCTCGAGTCGTTTCATCCCGCATGGCCGCTGCCGAAAATTATGCGGTTGAAGTCGCCGTCCGGTGCGGTGCTGCATGACATTTTCGAGGGCGTGACCATCAACACGCCGTCGATGTTGTGCGTTGAAGACTATCTCGACACGCTGTCCTGGATGCAGAGTATCGGCGGTTTGAAGGCGACGATTGCGCGCGCCGACGCCAATGCAGCGGTGATCTACGATTGGGTGAAGCGGACGCCGTGGATTGAGCCGCTGGCGGTTGATCCGGCGACGCGGTCGAATACGTCAGTGTGCTTGCGGCTCGCAGATGCGCACGTTCTGGCGCGCGGCAACGAGGCGGCAACGGCGTTCGTCAAAGATATAACGGAGCTTCTCGCCAATGAGGGCGCGGCCTACGATATCGCTGCCTATCGCGGTGTGACGCCGGGCTTGCGCATCTGGACAGGCACGACCGTTGACCGCCACGACCTCGAGGTGCTGACGCATTGGCTCGAATGGGCTTACGTGGAAGTGAGTGCACGGTAAGCTCCCTCTCCCCATTTCTGCACTCAATGGGGAGAGGGCCATGCCGCATGGCATGTCTTTGACATGACGTGTGAGGGGCAGCCGCTTGTTCGGTGCTCGATGCCGCCCCTCACCCTAGCCCTCTCCCCGTGAAGAACGGGGGGAGGGAATTCTCTTTATTTTCTTGGTAAATGACTTATCCCCGCTGCTAACCTCAGAACCATCATTGTCTTTCGTTTGGGCTTGTTTCGGGTCATAATACGACTTGGCTTGTCGCCTAGAGCCTGAAAGCGCCACATGCGCGCTGGCCCGCGATGCCTGCACCGAAACGCCGGAATTAAAGGAATTTTGCAGATGCGGCCGTTCGTTTTGTTTTGGTGCTTGATGGCTTTGGCGGGGGCGCTAGTGACGCCGGCGAGGGCGCTCGACGTGGCGGCGCCGTCACGCGTGGATGCCGTTACCGTTTTCCTGTCAGGCGCTGAGGTCACGCGCGTCGCCAAAGTGAAAATCGACAAGGGCGAACACACCGTTATTTTCAGCGATATTCCGGCGAGTGCGGTTGCGGGCTCGATCCGCGTTGAAGGCAAGGCGACGGGAAAACTCGACATCGGCTCTGTCGATACCGCGCGCAAAATTCTCTCGCGGGCTGAAAGCCAAGCGGCAGATACAGAGCGCAAGCGGCTCGAAGATGAGCTTGAAGCCTTTCAAGACCAGAAGACGGTGATTGCGGCGCAAGTGCAGGCGTCGGAAACGCAGAAACAGTTGATCGGAAATCTGGCCCAGTTGCCCATGCGCCCTGCGCCCGTGGCGGGAGCGGCAGGCAGCGGCGAAGATTGGACGCGCGTGCTGGCAACGATTGCACAAGGCACAACCGATGCCAGCCGGCTTGGTATCGACGCTCAACTCAAACTGCGCGACATCGATCGCAAAATCCAAGACCTTGAA
>JAYUCQ010000068.1:0-2464 GCA_043740265.1 Hyphomicrobium sp. | reverse complement strand
GGATGGAGCTTCTGGTCCTCTCGTTCGGTCTCGGCGTCAAACAGCGTTCGCACGCGGCAGTCATGTCAAACCCGGAACAAGCCCCGGCGGCCAAACAGAGCCGATCGTTCGCCCTTGAAGTCCGTGCCGCTGCACAGCCGCGCAACGTGATCGACTTCACCGCTCGATCCGCAGATCAGCGGCGTTTTCTGATGTAGGGTCACCGGCACCGTATCAAGCAGGCGCTCTTTACCGGTCGTCGCGCGCCCACCCGCCTGTTCGATCAGCCACGCAATGGGATTGGCCTCGTAGATCAGGCGAATTCTGCCTTGATGAAAACCTTTGCGGCTATCGCCTGGATAGAGATAGATGCCGCCGCGCGTCAAGATCCGGTAGATGTCGGCAACAGGTGATCCCGTCCAGCGCATGTTGTAATCGTGTCCGCGCGGACCGCTGGCGCCGTTTTCGCAATCGTGCACATAAATTCTGATCGGCTCTTCCCAGTAGCGTGCGTTCGACGCGTTGATTGCATATTCCTTGGTCGCCGCGGGAATGGCAACGTTGCGGCGCGTGGGTACGAATTTGCGTGTAGAGCGATCAAGCGTGAAAATGTGCGTACCCGAACCCAGCGTCAGGGCGAGCGACGTCGTTGGACCATACACCATCAGTCCAGCGGCCAATTGCTGCGAACCGGGGCGCAGAAATGCTGCCTCACCGGTCGATGTGGGATGGCGCGGCAGGATCGAAAAAATCATCCCGAACGAAACGTTGGCATCGACGTTGGATGAGCCGTCGAGCGGATCGCAGGCGACCAGAAGTCCGGCCGAGGGGTCAAGGGCCACCGGTTCGACCAGTTCTTCGGACGCAAAGGCTGCCACGGGCGCCTGCTTCAAGGCATTCAAAATCATATCGTTAGCTAGAACGTCGATGGCTTTTTGTTCGTCGAACTCGCCAGCCCGCGCGGTGACGCTGCTGAGTTCCCCGGCAAGGGCCCCACGCGCGACCAATTCGGACGTCGCAACGCTCGCTTCGGCTAGCGCCATGACCGTGCGCGCGATCGCTTGGCGCTGCGAAATTTGCAACGCCCAATCTGCCAGATACGCCTCGAGTGTCACGAACGCTCGCCCTTAGGTTGGACTACTTCACATCATTCAGTCAGGGCGAGCGCTCACCTTTCCGGTATTCGGCACGTTCTGGCCCCGCCAACGTCATCAGTTTAGTACAACTTAAGTCCTGGACGCGAGCAGCTATCGTGGGGTGAGGCAAACTTCTGCGGCGCGCGCCGATTATTCCGTTCGCCAAAACCCGGACTGCCGAGACGACGACCGCCGTCAACTGGTTTATATCCGCCAGGTCTACGTTTTCGTAAGACGCTGCAATATCCAATTGCAGGTCATGGAAAATCCCCATAAAACATCGTGATTAAAGGAAAAACGGGTTTACGGCGTCTCGCAATGGGCTCTTTTTTTTCGTTTCAGACATTTTTGAGTTGTCTTTGCTACTCAGTCAGGAAAAAATTATCTGGAACTTATTACACTATGCCAGCAGCTGGCGTAGCGGGGAGTTGCATAGAGAAATTACCAGTCCCCAAAGCATCACCAGGCGGTCATTATGAGATCGTTATTGCTCTATCTATAGTTAATAAATTTCGCATAATCTGAAGCCATCGCTCAGACGGCAGATCAGGGACCATGAACAGACAGCGCCAGTCCTTAATGAAGGTTCAGAAGCACCCGGTGGGATCGTTGCTTCTGCAGTTCAGTCCCATTCTTATCGGCGTCGCGGTATTCTCAGGCGTCATCAACGTGCTCGCGTTGTCGGGCTCGTTCTACATGCTGCAAGTCTACGATCGCGTTCTACCGTCGCAATCGGTGCCGACGCTGATCGGACTTACCGTGCTGATGGTCGGACTTTATATCATCAACGGCATGCTCGAGTATTTCCGGGCGCGGATCATGTCGCGCATCGGCACGCGCATCGATAAATCTCTGACGCCGCGCGTGTTCCAGGCCGTCCAGATCCTGCCCTTGCGCAGCCGCGGCGGTGGCGACGGCATGCAGCCTATCCGCGATCTCGATAGCGTCCGCAGCTTCATGTCTGGCATGGGCCCGACGGCTCTGTTCGACTTACCCTGGATGCCGGTCTACCTGACCTTCGTCTATTTTCTGCATCCGACCATGGCGATCGTGGCAACGTGCGGCGCTCTCGTGCTGATCGGCCTGACGATCATGACCGAATATCGCAGCTCCAAGCCGATCAAGGCGGCAAGTCAATCTGGCGGACAAAGGCTGGCGCTGGCCGAAATGGCGCGCCGGAATGCCGAAGTAACATATGCCATGGGCATCTCTCCGCACATTCAGCAGCGCTATGAAGCTTTGAACGACCAGTATTTGTCACAGCAACTCAAGGCCTCGGATGCAGCCGGCGGCATCGGCAATATCACCAAGGTCATCCGCATGATCTTGCAGTCTGCTGTGCTCGGCCT
>JAYUCQ010000067.1:0-15066 GCA_043740265.1 Hyphomicrobium sp. | reverse complement strand
GGTGAGAAATTCAAGTGGGCCGCACTGGCGGAGCATGGGCTCGGCCAGTGGGTGCGTCCGTCGCCGTTACGGGCCGGGGACGAAGGCTTGAGCGTTGGCACCAAAAGCGATGTCGTGCTGACTGTGCAAAAGCAGCTTGCGGCTTACGGCTATGACGTCAACCCGACCGGCGAACTGGACACCAAAACCTGCAACGTCGTGCGGGCGTTCCAGCTGCATTTCCGGCCCAAACGCTGGCGCGATGGCCGCCTGGACCGCTCGACACTCCTGACGCTGGAGCGGCTGCTGGCGCATTCGGGGCGCGGCCGCAGGTAGCTGGTCTGGCTCACAAACGGACTGCACAGCTTATTTCCAAAAAAGTTATCCCCGCCCCCCTGAGACTGGGGCATCATCGGTCGTAAGCGTGCTGGGGAACTGTTGCGGCAGGGATCGAATGGTTAAAGGCGGACGGGGAAGCACGATATGTGCGGGCGTTGTGCTGGTGACGATACTGGTGACGATACTGGCGACGTCAGCGCTGGCATTCGAGCCGCACACCGAATTTGCGCCCGACGCCGACTTCACGGCGCAGCAGGTGACGGCGATTGTCTTCAAAACGCCGCCCGGCACGCGGCCAGATTTCGCTGGCCACTCTCTGACCTATCTCGATCTCGCCGAGATTGACTTTAAGGGCGCGCTGTTATCGGCCGTCGATTTCTACGGCACGGATTTTACGGCCGCTAATTTATCTGGCGCCGACCTGACGAAAACCCGGCTCGATCGCGCCGTGCTCATCCGCGCCAATTTTTCAGGCGCGAATTTGACGGACGCAACAATACTGCGGCCGACCATTTATTCCGACGCCCGCAGCATACTCTCCGACGCACCGAAATTTGCCGGCGCCAACCTGACGCGCATCAGCGTGCAGGCGGATATGTCGGGCGCAGATTTCCGCGGTGCAGATTTGACGAGCGCTGATTTCAGTCCGTTCGAGGCCCGCCCCGGGCAAGGCACGCTGACGACGCAGCCGAGCAACATTTTGCGGTCGTGTGATTTCTCCGGCGCGCGCATGACCAACGCCAATCTGACCCGCGCGTTTCTCACCTATTCGCGGTTTACGGGAGCCGATCTGCACGGCGTCAAATTCATCGGCGCGGATCTGAGCAAGGCCGATTTCGCCGGCGCCGATTTGACCGGCTCTGACCTGACAGGCGCCGACCTCTATGACGCCAACTTCAAAGGCGCGACCGGCCTAGACCAGGCCATCGGCTTTGACGCAGCCGTCAATGCCGATAAGGCGATGCGGTAACGGTCAGCGCACAAAAAACTGCAACGGATTTTTGTGGGCGGCGCGTTCTTCAGCAGATACGGTTCTGTCATCGGATTTGGAGACCACCACATGATGCAGCGGCTGACACGGCGTGACGCGATCCGCGGTGTGACGTTGGGCGCAGCCGGTGCCGGTTTCGCGGCAGATCAAGCGCTGGCGGATACAGCGGCTCAGCCTGTTGCGGCGGTGGCGGCAACGAACCCGCAAGGCGTCTGCGTGCTGCTGCCGCAAGCCGTCGAGGGGCCGTATTATTTTGACCCCAAACTGGTCCGCAGCGATATTGCCGAAGGCCAACAGGGCGCCGCCGTGAAGCTGATCCTGCGCGTCGTCGATGCCAACGGATGTGCGCCGCTCTCAAACATTCGCGTCGACATCTGGCACGCCGACGCGCGCGGCATTTATTCGGGCTACGACGGCCAAGGCGACAATCACGACGTGTCGGAAAAAAGCGCGACGTATTTGCGTGGCACGCAGACGACGGACGCCAACGGCATCGCGGCGTTCCGCACCGTCTTTCCCGGCTGGTATCCGGGCCGCACGCCGCACATTCACGTCAAAGCGTTTCTTGGGCCCACGTCGCTCGTCACCGGGCAGATGTATTTTCCCGACGACGTTAGTGCCAAGATCTTTCGCGAGCGTGCGCCGTATTCATCGCGCCCCGTGCCGGACACGACGAACGCCCGCGACGGCATCTTCCAAGGCGGCCAGCGCGACGGCGGCGGCACAATCCTGGCGGTCAGCGAGGACGCGGAGTACATCACCGCATCACTGCTGATCGGCGTTGATAAAAGCGGCGACACCGCCAAAAAAGCCAGCGGCTGGGGCGGGTTCTTCAAGAGATTGATCGGCGGCTAGGGTCTGTCCGATTATAGTTGAATGATGGACGCCCCTAGCTCTTTGCTTTGCCGTGCTTCTTTTCGGAAAACCGGTTCCCACTTTTCCGGAAGCACTCTTCTTGCTTTGTCGTGCTTCTCTTCGGAAAACCGGTTCCCACTTTTCCGGAAGCACTCTAGCTCCGATCCAGGCTCCACGGTCCAGGACCGGCAAACACGAGATACAGGAAGACGAAGCAATAGAGGATGGCCGCATCGCCACCGTTTTCCATAGGAAACGGGCTCTTGGGGGCGTGCACCATCCAGTAGGCGAAGGCCATCTCACCCGACAGCAGAAACGCGACGGGACGGGTGAACAACCCGAGGATGAGCAGCGCGCCGCCAGCAAGTTCCAACGCGCCCGAAAACCAGATCAGAGAAAATAATTCGGGCGCCGATGCCCCTGCCGCGCGCGGTGGTATGCCAAACATTTTCTGCAAGCCATGTTCAAAAAACAGCACCGCCGCAACGATACGCAACACGCTCAACATGCGCGGCGCCCAAGCGTCCAAGTTTGAAAACATTTTTCGTGGTCTCCGGTGTTGTTCAATGCGGGAGACATAATCACGGAACGGCGTGGAAGGCGAGGTCGCCGCGTTCGTTGTCATCCCGGCTCGTTGCGCAAGCGCTGGCGCAGCGGGCCAGAATGACGGTGCCCGCAAAATCTCCTCCACCTCGAGGGGGGAGGAAAGAACGCCATGAGTTACATCGCGCATCGTAGCTGTTTCAAAACAATGAGCGCGATGTAACTCATCCTTGGCGTTCTAGGTGGGGGTGTCGCGCAATGCATCGCAACACCCCCACCTGATGCGTCCAGCGACTTAGCTCGGCACTGTGTTCGACGAGGCAATTGCAATGCCGAGCTAAATCGCGGACGCATCTTCCTCCCCCCTCAAGGGGGAGGTGCCCGCGCCAGCCACGGCACGATACTCTGTCATTCCGTCATGGCCGAGGCGATGCAGAGCATCGCGTAGCCGTCGGCCATCCACGACAAGTTTCAGCGCGCGAGATTTCGCGGAGTTTTGAGGCCGCGCCGCGCCGTTATCACCGCGCCCGGAGATGCTTGTCGTGGGTGGCCGTCCCCGCCTTCGCGAGGACAGGCTCTGTCGTGCGTTGCGCACGATCGCTTCGCGACGCGGCCATGACGGTGGAGCTTGGTGCGAGCGAACAGCGAAATGCGCTTCGCCTACGTGGAGCGTCCGAAGCCATTGAAACCCTACCTTTTTGTGATGCGGGCTACGTGGGCCGAACTGAGTTACTACGAAATAGCAATTTCAAAGTTTTATTTGTAAGTTGGCGCATATTCCCAGACCTTGCAAGGATCTGAAATGGCACCAAAACCCATCGAGCAGTTGCTTCACGTCGCGTTCATGCGGCCTCCAGGGGCAGCAGGACTATTTGATCTCAGGATTGCCCTCGACGAGGCCGACCTGAGAGAGAAAGTGGAAAGTCCAACCAGCAAGCCAATCACCACCACTAGCGAAACGCCAACTAACCCCGCATTTAAAGACATTATTTCGACGTTCCGAAATTCCCTTGCGGGCTATCGTCGAGCCGCAACTATTTTTCCTCTGTTAGGCACCGTAATGGGCTCTCGCATTATTGAGGAAAAGATAAAGCCTAAAGTTTCCAAACTTGGCATGAAGCTAGAAAACATCGGAACTGCCGAATATTACACGGTCCCAGTTCAATTCTTCGACCAACTTCGCACCGACATGGACGAAATGCGAGACTACAATGAATTTGGAGATGTTCTGCCGCGCCTCTTCGTCATTGGCCTTGTTAGTTCCTACGATGGTTACTTGGGAAATCTGATCGACAAGGTATTTGAGTGTCGATCCGAAATATTAAACAATTCAGATGGAAAGCTCACGCTACAGCAAATTCTTCAGTTCGAAACTATCGAAGACGCAAAAACATTCGTAAAAAGCCGAGAAGTCGACGTGTTGCTACGCGAATCAAGAACAGAACAAATCAATTGGCTTGCCAAAAAGCTCAATACTCGAATTGACATGGCTGATCCCATCTGGAAGGAGTTTGTTGAGATTTGCGAACGGCGAAACCTATTCACCCATACCGGCGGCAGGGTAACGCGACAATACATTGAGAATTGCAAGAAGGCTGACGTTGACCTCAGTGGCATTGCAATTGGCTCTGCACTCGCGTGCAGATCGAAAATATTTGACCCGCTCGATAGACGTATTTTATGAGGTTGGCATAAAGCTGGGTTTTATTATTTGGCGAAGCCTTTTGCCAAATGAGCGAGATTCTGCAGACGACGAATTAGCAGACGTTGGCTACAAACTGATAAAGAATAAAAGATACCGTCTAGCTCAAAAAATGCTGGAATTTGCGAAAGCAATGCCCCAAATATCGTCCGACAAAATGCGACGCATATTTACCGTTAATTTGGCAAACGCCCACAAACTCGATGGCAATAAGCAAAACGCGGAAGCCGAATTGATATCATTGGACTGGACTGCCGCGTCTCTAGACTTCCAGATATCGATTGCAGCGATCCGAGACGATGAGGCAGAAGTCATAAGGATCATGGAAAAACTTGGCCCAAATGGCGAGCTAGCGGCGGACGCTTACTACAGTTGGCCAGTATTCGAAAATGTTCGCCAAACTGATATATTCAGGGCTGCGTATGTTCGGGTGTTCGGAGTGCCCTTCGAACTTTATGAGGCGCGAATGGAATATGGCACAAAAAACGAACCACCGAACAAACCGTCGACGAAGCGGACATCTCGCAAGCCTTCAAAACCCCTTACTCGCAGGAAAAAATAATCCGCCACCACACAATCACCCCAACCCGCTCCTCTCCTCCTGCACCCGGATATCCGCCAGCATGCGGTCGAGCAATAAGCACGTGCGCTTGAATAAATCCGAACCCTTCCGGTAATCCGCGCCAGCATAAAAATCGCAGCGGCCGGCCTTGAACAGTCCAATGCACTTTTCAGCGGACGCTTTCGGCGTGTGCACAGCAATTGCGTGGCCGCCGTTCTTTTTCAGAAGCGCCATGCTCGGCACGTCGGTGTCGCCGTCGCCGAAGTAGATCATGTTGGAAAACGGGATCGGGCGCGCGTCCCCGGCCATGTGCGAGTTGATGCTCTCGCCCAAATCCTCGATGCCCTTGTTGATGCGGAACAGGTACTGCGTCTTGCCGGTGTCGGTGATGACGCGCTTAGGAAAAGGCAAGTCGTAAGCGTCGAACCAGTATTCCGACGCAAAGACGTTGGCGAAGTGCTTGTAGATTTTCGTGCCCTCGATGATTTCGGTCAGCCCCGATGACACGAGGTAGTGCTTCACCAAAACGCCTTGGCTCGCCGCGTGACTTTTCACATAGGCTTCGATTTCACCGAACCAGGTTTCAACGCCGGCATAGAGTTCGACGTCGCGGCCTTGCGCCACGAGGTCCTTGCGATCGACGCGCAGGCCCTTCTCTTTCGCCTTCTTGTACATCAGGTGCATGTAGGTGATCAGCGGATCGGCGCGCTCTTTTTTAGCAAGCGCCGTGCACTCGGCCCAGAAATCCTCAGCCTTGATGCCGAGCTTGGGCAGGAACGAATACTCCTGCATCGGCTTCGGGCTCAGCGTGCCGTCGAAATCATAGACCAGGGCGATGGTTTTTTTGGTGTATTTTGATTTCTTGTTCGGCTTCGTTTTCGATGCCGTTGCCCGCTCGCCCATGAACTCTCTCCCTAACGTCCGACTTGTAGACGCGACTTAAGCCCGATTCTCGCGCCGCCCGCAATTTTCCGGAAAATTCCGCAAAGCCACCGCCGGTTACCGGCACTTGCGTTCGAAACAGAAAATCTGACAGCCGCCGTTCATGTGCAAACCGCTATCTCTTGGGCATCGGTGCCGCAGACGCATTTGGCGGCGCAAAGTTCCAAAGCAGGGGCTGATTGCAATGACACGGATATTTTCAAAAATAGTCGCAGCTGGTGTGCTGGCCGCGAGCTTGAGCACCTCGGCACACGCCGCCAGCGGCACCGCCTGCGACGCAATTCTTTCAGCCGAAGGCCGCGCCACCCGCGTTGAAGGCAGCGCCGATTTCGAAAAATACAACGGCCACGTGCCGGGTAACCTGGCGCAATTGCGCGCCATCTCCGCTTGGCAAAGTAGCGTCGCCGATCACTGCCCCGGCTACAGCGCCAACTGGCGCCGCGCCACAAATACCAACATCGACTGCGATGCCGGCATGGGTCACGACAATTGTATGGCGTCAGCCCAACCGCGACGCAAATTCTTCACTTGGTTCCTGCCGCGTTAAGGCAGGCGGCAGCGGAGCCGGAAATTCCACGCCCCGTGCCCCCGGCTCCGCTGTTTTTCTTTTTTCATGGGCACAGTCGACTCTCCTTCGTCCGACCACTTGGAAGTCCCCTTGCGGGGGAGCTGGCCGCCTGTGCCGGATCCTCAACTGCACCAATCAACCTGATCAAGCCACGCCTGAAAGACTTGCGCACCGGCTGCGGCAACGCCTGGGCCAACATCATCTGCAATGGCCCGGAATTGTGCGGCGTCAATACCGATAGCGGCGAGATCGCGCGTCCACTCCGCAACCCAGCGGTCCATATGTTCGGGTGCGGCTTCGACGTGAAACTGCAGCGCCAGAACGTTGCGCCCAAGCGTAAATCCCTGATTAGGCGTGATCTCCGTTTCGCACAGCCGCACCGCGCCAACCGGCAGATCAAACGTATCGCCGTGCCAGTGCAGCACGTTGAAGTCTGCGCTTGCGAGATGGGAGAGGCACGAGGCTTCGCCAGCCGCCGTCAAGGTCAGCGGCATATAGCCAATTTCTTTTGCGGTTCCCGGATAGACCGAAGAACCCGCGGCGTGGGCGATGAACTGCGAACCGAGACAAACGCCAAGCATCGGCTTGCCGGATTGAAGCCGCGCGCGAATGAGACGGAGTTCTTCAGTGATAAACGGATACTGCGCCGCTTCGTAGACGCCCATCGGCCCGCCGAGCACAATCAGCAGATCCGGATCTGGATTGAGCGCCTCTGCCAGATCATCCGTCCAGGCATCGGCATAGCGAACCGCAAAGCCATTTTGTTCCAATACGCCGGCAAGGATACCGAGGTCTTCAATCGCGATGTGACGGAACGCAACGGCGGTTTTCATCGGCTTCGCCCCTGCTAGTGCTTGTGATCGCAATCGGGGCCATGAACATGCCCGACCTCACCGTGACTGGGTTGGCCGTGCGCATGATCGTGTCCAAGATCGGGCCCGTGGTCATGACTGTGATCATGTCCGCAGCCGGGGCCGTGCACGTGCTCGTGCTCTTCCGGATCGACGAGCGCGGCGTGAAGTTTGCTTTCAATGGCAATCGCCATATCACGCGGCGAATTCTTGTCTTCAATCAGCAGGCCCATAACCTCGGCACCAATGCGCAGATCGTCAACAGCACCGAGATAGTGACGGCGCAACCGTCCCTGACGATCAAAAATGAGAATCGCCGGCGTGCCTTGCAATTCATAGTCCGTCATCGTCTGCGGCATGCCTTCGCCGTTCGGCTTATCGTAAGCGACGGGTATATCGATGCCGCTGTCTTTCAAGAACGCTTGCACCTTGTCGGGCGTCTGCTCATCAAACTTTTCGAACGCCATGTGCAAGCCGAGCACCGCAACTTCGTCTTTGGTGAAGGCTTTGCGGATGCGATCGGCTTGCGGCAGTCCGAATTTCACGGAGCCGGGGCAGGCAATCTGGCACACCGCAATGACGATGACCTTGCCTTTGTAATCCTTGAGCGCATGCTTTTTGTCAGAGTTCAACCACCGGGAAGCGGTGATTTCGGGCGGGCGTTCGGGATTGAACATCGGCTGGGTCCTGGTGCGAGAAGGGAACAGAAGTATAGCATAGGCGAGCAATGGCTGAATATGAGCGTCAGTCGCAGTCTTTCAAGCTGCCCGGTGCACCCGATTGCATCAGGAATGCCTCGGTGCAGGCGAATTCGGGCGGCACCGGGCACGGCGGCGCTTGCGTGTTGGCGACAATGCTCAATGTCGCGGTGCAGCCCCGCATGGTGTTGATGGCGCGCAGGCAGGCGATGGGCCTGATTTTTGTTTGTTGCTCGCGGGTCAAGGCCTGCGGATTTTGCTCATACCAGGACTGATCGATCACAGCGAGACCCGGCAAGGTTCCGTCGGCGAGTTTACCCAGCCCCTCGCGTGTCGAGAGCTCAGCATTAGGATTGAGCAGGAAGCGGCCCGTTGGCTCGGTAAACCCAAAGAGGCCGAGCCGGTCAGTTGAAGAACTGTGTGCCGGACACTCAGCAACCGCAAGCGCAATCTGCTGCGCTGGCCAAATCTTAGGGATGCTTGGCAGTATCCCGCCCAGCAGTGTGACCGCGAAGACGCCGAGCGCTAAAATGCTGGTCTGAGCCCAGTCCTTCAATTGCCCGGCGCGGCCTTCTTGCGCGCTCCAATAAAACAACACGGCCGTTACCAACGCGAGTGGGGCCAGCCACACCTGCGGCTGCTCACGCGTGACGCCGAAGGGAAGACTAAAAAGTGCGAGTGCCAACAGCGCCGCAAGGGGTGGCCAGGGTATCGCGTGCACCTTCGGTAATGGAATTTTTCCGTCCTCCGACGTGACCAGCATCGCAACAGCAAGTGCGAAGGCCGGAAACATCGTCTGCACCATATAGGTCCCCGGCTTCGAAGACAGGGCTTCGAGATAGACGACGTACCCGATCACCCAAGACAGCAAAAAGCGGGCGATTTTCGCATCGCGTTCAGACCAGAGCTTCAAGAGTGCAGGCGCTAGAAGTGCGGTGCCGGGGAGAAATCCGAGACCAGCGGCGAGGATAAATGTTCCAGGCCAGGCGCGCAATTTCATATCCTGTGCGCCGCCGAGAGCGTGCAGCAGCCCTGAAAAACTCAAACCGGCAAACGCAACGCCGTCTTGCATAAATCGGACGATGATCCAGGGTGCCGCAATCAAGAGCGCCAGTGGAACGCCCGTCAGCGGATACGTCCGCTTCACCCACGACAAATCGCGATCAAACGCGTAAAGCGCGATCAGCGTCACGGCGACGAGTATGGGCACCAGCAGCGCGTTGATGAGCATTCCGAAGCCGAGGGCTGCCCAAAACAACAAATCCATGCGCCGCATGTCGTCTTCCCGCGGAGCCAGATAGACGCGCAACAACGCCAACATCGCGACCGTCGCGGGCAGCAGCGATAACCCTTCAGCAATCGCAAGGTTCGAATCCAGAACCGTCAATGGCGCAACGGCGAATAGTCCGGCGGCAATAAATGCAGTTGTCCGGCCCACAAGCCCCCGGCTCATCCAATAGAGCACCAGAACCGACAGCAAGACGGCGATCATGCCCGGCAGACGGTAGACATAAATATCGCGCGCATGATCACCGCCCGCGAGCTTCGCCGACATCGCTTGCGCCCAGAACGTGCCGATGGGGCGGAATTGATGCACGGCGCCGCCATAGCGCGGATCAAGCCAGACGTGGCGCGCCACCATATCCCGTGTCGTCTCGGCGTAGATGACCTCGGTGCGATCGACAGCCGGCAGGCGAAGAACACCGGGCAGGTAGACAGCGAGGCAGAGTGCCAGCAAACATAACGTTGGCGTGGCCGCTATCCACCGCGCCCCGCGCGTTAGGCTGCCTTGAATTGCTTGTCCGTTCACGCTCGCCATTGTCCCCAGGTCTTGACACCACGATTGAACTCGGGTGATTGCGCATTCTCGGAGTGAAAATACAAGGGCCCCGTCGCAATGGCTGACACAATATCCGCAACAGCGGCAAAACGCGCCCGCTTGATCGAAATCGTCAAGGAACGCTCGTTCCAGGAAGGCCCGGAAATGAAACTGGCGTCGGGCAAGATGTCGACGTTTTATTTCAACATGAAACCGGCAATGCTCGATAGCGAAGGCGCGCATTTGATTGCAGACCTTATCCTGGATCAGCTCGATGGCGTTGCAGCCGATCTGATCGGCGGCCTCGAGATGGGCGCGGTGCCGATCGCCGCAAGCGTCACGGCGGTGGCCCACACGCGCGGCCGCAAGCTGCCGGCTTTTTTTGTGCGCAAGCAGGTCAAGGAACACGGCACGCAAAGCTTGATCGAGGGACTGGCGCGCGGTGAAACAATGTCCGGCAAGCGCGTCGTCATTGTCGAGGACGTAACAACGACCGGCGGCTCGGCGATCAAGGCGGCTGAAGCCATTCGCGCGTCGGGCGCCGAGATCGTCCGCGTCATCACAATCGTTGATCGCCAGGACGGCGCCGAGGAAGCCTTCAAAGCCGCGGACATGGATTTCAAGCCGTTGTTGACTCTCGCTGATTTCCGCAAGTCTTAGGACCAGCCCGTTAGCACCGACTTGCCACACGGACTGGCCACACGAATTTGCCACAAGAATTGGCCGTGGAGGCTGGATACGTCGCGCCCCACATTGAATTCGACCGCAAAGGCGCATACGACGGTACCAGCAGCATCAATATCTGAAGTCTGAAAGCAACTGAAGTCTGGGAGGCCGGTCCGTGAGCGCTCGAGTGGCAGCATCCAACGTGCCCGTAAAGCCTGCGAAGGCGAAGTTCTCGTGGGAGGACCCGCTGCTCATCGAGCAATCGCTGTCGGACGACGAGCGGCTGGTTCTCGAAACCACCAAACGCTATTGCAGCGAACGTTTGATGCCGCGTGTGCTCGAAGCCAACCGCAAAGAAATCTTCGACCGCGCCATCATGACCGAAATGGGCGAACTCGGCCTGCTGGGATCGATGATCTCGCCGGACTACGGCTGCCCCGGCGTCAACGCGGTCTGCTATGGGCTAATCGCACGCGAAGTTGAGCGCGTCGATTCAGGCTACCGCTCTGCATTGAGCGTCCAATCCAGCCTCGTCATGCTGCCGATCCACGACTACGGCAGCGAAGAGCAGCGCCAGAAATATCTGCCACGCTTGGCAACGGGCGAACTCGTCGGCTGCTTCGGTTTGACCGAACCCGATCACGGCTCTGATCCTGGCAGCATGCGGACACGGGCGACCACCGTGCCCGGCGGCTATCGCCTGACGGGCTCCAAGATTTGGATCACGAACTCGCCCATTGCGGACGTGTTCATTGTCTGGGGCAAAACCGACGACGGCATCATCCGCGGCTTCATTCTCGAAAAAGGCATGAAGGGATTGTCGGCCCCGAAAATCGACGGCAAGTTCAGCCTGCGCGCCTCCATCACAGGCGAGATCGTGATGGACGACGTTATGGTTCCAGAAGAAAATATTCTGCCCAACGTTCAAGGGCTGACAGGCCCATTCGGCTGTCTCAACTCGGCCCGTTTTGGCATTGCCTGGGGAACGCTCGGTGCCGCCGAATTCTGCTGGCATGCGGCGCGGAACTACGCGCTTGAGCGGACGCAGTTCGGGCGGCCACTCGCGGCCAACCAGCTGATCCAGAAAAAATTGGCCGACATGCAAACAGAGATCACGCTCGGCTTGAGTGCCTGCCTGCACGCGGCCCGGCTCAAAGATGCGGGTCAGCTCGCACCCGAGGTGGTTTCACTGCTGAAGCGCAACAACTGCGGCAAGGCCTTGGATATTGCGCGTTCAGCGCGCGACATTCACGGCGGCAACGGCATTTCCGACGAGTATCACGTCATCCGCCACGTCATGAACCTCGAGGCCGTCAACACCTATGAAGGCACGCATGACATTCACGCGCTTATTCTGGGCCGCGCGCAGACGGGCATTCAGGCGTTCTCCTAAGTGGACCTGCAGAACATGACCGCGCCGCTGGCCGGGATCAAAGTGTTGGATCTGTCGCGCGTTCTGGCTGGTCCGTGGTGTACGCAAACACTGGCTGACCTAGGAGCAGACGTTATCAAGATCGAACGCCCAGGTGCCGGCGATGATACGCGCAGCTGGGGACCGCCGTACGCCCGCGATGCAGCCGGCGATCAGACATCTGAATCAGCCTATTTCTTATCGGCCAACCGGGGCAAAAAATCCGTCACCGTCGATATGGCTGACCCGCAAGGTCAACGCATCATTCGCGCGCTGGCTGAAAAATGCGATGTGCTGGTCGAGAATTTCAAAGTCGATGGCCTCAAGAAATTCGGCTTGGATTACGCGTCTCTGTCGGCGCTCAATCCGCGCCTGATCTACTGTTCGATTTCGGGGTTCGGCCAAACCGGCCCGTACCGCGACCGGCCCGGATACGATTTCATGATCCAAGCGCTTGGCGGATTGATGAGCATCACCGGCGAGCCTGATGGCAAATCCGTTGGCGGACCCGTCAAAGTTGGCGTTGCCGTTGCTGACCTCTTTAGTGGGCTTTACGCAACGGTTGGCATTCTTGCGGCGCTCAATGCGCGCCACTCAAGCGGACGCGGCGAGCACATCGATATTTCCTTGCTCGACGCGCAAGTGGCGATGCTCGCCAATCAATCGCTCAACTTTTTGACATCCGGCGTTTCGCCGACGCGCCTCGGCAACGCCCACCCCAATATCGTGCCGTATGAGGCCTTCAAAACCGCTGACGGGCACATGGTTCTGGCCGTCGGCAATGATGCGCAGTTCGCCCGCTTCTGTGACTGCGCGGGCAATGCCGAGCTCAGCAAAGATGCGCGATTTTCAACCAACCCCGGACGCGTACAGCACCGCGCAGCCTTAGTGCCCATCGTCACCGGTCTCATGCAGACGCAGACAACGGCTTGGTGGCTCGAACACCTCAACGCAGCTGGCGTCCCGTGCGGACCTGTCAATACAATCGAAGACGTCTTCGCCGACCAACAGGTGCAGGCGCGGGGCTTACGGCTTGATCTTCCAAACGCTGCTGCTGGTACCGTGCCATCGGTTGCCAGTCCGCTCGTCTTCGGCAATACCCGTCACTCGGCGGCAAGCGGACCGCCGACGCTCGGCGAACACACCGGGGACGTTCTGAGCGGCTTGCTTGGCCTCAGCGCCGCCGAATTGACAGCCCTGCGAACTGCCAAGGTGATTTGACGTCCAGCGAATTCGAAAGGTCAGTTACTCTACTTCGCTCGACTGAATACATAATCTGTTGTTAACGTGGCTGGACTACCGTACGTCCCCTGACAAACGACGGTATCGACGGAAAGAACTGGCCATGCTCCTTTACGCAATATTGATTGCGCCATACTTTCCTGCTCTCGTGATGCCAACACGTCGCTGGCTCGCAATCTATGCCGCGATTTGCGTGTCCTGCTTATGCCTTGCGGGGGCAAAGCTCGGTTTACCGCCTCATGGTCCGGCATTCGAAGGCTGGCTAGTCTCAGCCCAGATTCTTGAATACGGTGGCTTTTTCCTAATTCTGGGGGTAGTCGCGCGCGCACTTATGCTGTCGCTCGGAACCACTGGCATCGTTCCTATAGCTGCCGCGATGTTGTTGCCGATTTTTTGCATAGTTGGCTGGTTGAATTTTTTGGGTGCATGGCAGTACTCTGATCTTGCTGACACGATCGCTTTCAAATGGCGCAACCGGCCGGTATCAACGGCCTGCGCAGACCACGGAACCACAGTGAAGATCGGTAGCGCAAGATTTCGTGTCCCCGCCGAAGCAGGCATTGTGGTGATGGCACCACAGAGGCTAGATCCATTTAAACTTGCTTCGCCGGACGATCTGCGGGCACTTTGCGGCCTCACGGGCAACGGTGCGCAATACATCGGGGCAGATTTTTTGAATTTCGAATTCGACGTTTCGAGTTCGAATTTATCTTCGACTTCGGATGACCGGAGCGAGCCAAAATGGATTGGTGTCTTCAACGCAAGTTTGGAGAGCAGTCCAGTCCCTCCCACGAGTAGCTCAGGACTTCACATTTGGGTTGGGCTGAACAAACCAAAGGCTGACGGCGCAACTGGCTTCACACTGACCACATATGAAGCGATGATGGCCTCACGCACTCCCCGCCCAAATGTCATCTCATTCGGCGGGCGCTTTTTAACTGACGAAAGCCGCTCTTCCCCCGGCAAGGAGCCGCTTGCGGTGTCGTGCCACCCGCACGGGCCGCAAAGATGGCAATGTCAAACCGCATTTCGTTTGTTCGATCAGGTGATAGTGGGTGCGGAAATAGAATTGAAAGGTGGCATTGATGAGCAGACGAACGTTGTTCTGGACCGCATGGCTCATCTCGTGGCAGCAGCAGAAATCTATCTTAAGCGTCTGACGCTCAGCTAACTATGGGCCGGAAACTAGAGCTGGTGCGGACGGAGGGACTCGAACCCTCACGCTCTTTCGAACTCAGGATTTTAAGTCCTGTGTGTCTACCATTCCACCACGTCCGCGGACCGCGCGCCCACCGATTGCGTGGGGCGTCCAAGTTTGGTCTCAAGACTGGTCTTATGGCGGCTTGGCCGTGCTGGCGCAACCCGGCAGCGCATCGTTCTGGCGACTTATGAAGCGGCTTTAAGTTCTCTGCTCGGGCTCGTCAGCCTGTTTGGCGGGCGCGTCTTCTCCCGGCGTTCCCTTGCCGAACCCCGAAGCCTTGGCCTTCAGCATCAGCGCCAGCAATTCGGAGGGATCATCCACGTCGATGGTGTGGGGATATTTCGGATCTTTGCCGACGAGCTGTTCTGATACATCGCCTTCGGAATCGATAAACAGCGTGCGCGGTACATAAGCGCCATCAGGCGCAAACGCGCCATTGAGTTCTTTCTCCTTGTCGGCATCGGCGAGGATCATCACAAAATCCTTGGACGCAGCGACGACGGCGGGATTTTGAAACACCGCGCGGTAGCGTTTACAGGCCGAACACCAAGTGGCGTGAAATACCAGAATTACCGGCTTGCCAGTTTTTGACGCCTCAGAAATTCCAGACTTCGCATCGCGCCAATTGATTTCAGAGCCGTTGAAAAGGTCGGCATGATCGGGCGCGGCGAGCACCGCCGTCACCGGCAGCAGCAGA
>JAYUCQ010000066.1:0-6062 GCA_043740265.1 Hyphomicrobium sp. | reverse complement strand
CAGCGGTATCGAAACCATCTCGTCACAAGAAGCCGTGTTTGTGCTGCCGTCCATCGCGGCAACTTTGCAGCCAGAACCACAGTTGCAGGCCGCTCAAGTCGCGGTCACTGGAGAGCCGGTTCCCGCTGTGCACCCTTCAACCGAAATCGCGACGAGCCTGCCAATCGTTTCAGCGGCGTACTCTGCCGAAGCCTTCACCGCGTTCCCGTATCCGGCCACGTCAAGCACCGCACCGGGCGCGGCGTCTGCGCTGCTGCACGCTGCGCCGCTTCCGGCAGCATTCGAACGCAGTTCCATGACGTTGCCAGACGCGGCTCAGCGCACGATGGAAGATACCGTCGCTGATCTATTGCGTCCGATGTTAAAAACGTGGCTGGCGGAAAACATGCCGAAGATAGTCGAGCGGGCTTTGCGCCGCGAAACGTCTGAGAGGCTTCTGGCCGAGCACAAGTCCGCGGCCGAGTAATCTCACTGCCGAGATAATCGCACACTCAAATTCGTGAGCATTTGCAGCGGAATTCGTGCGCTCCCGCTTTCACATTTTTCCAAATTTTTGCGCTGTTTCGTCGCGCCCGCCACAAGGCTGCCGTGTATTGGCTGCAATACAACACTGGGCGCGGAAAAGTCTTTCTCAGTTGCGGGGCTGGTTTGATGGTCGAGCTCTCACCGGATCAAATCGAAATGCGTTCAGACGCGCGAACTTTTCGATTCCGGGTTCAACGAACCGGACAGGGCAATTAACGGGGTGCCGGCGCGGTTCTGCGGTTTTTCAATTCGTACGCAGAAGAGGAAGCGTCATGACGATCATCAATGGGGCGAACAACCACAACGTCGACGACATACTGTCATCAATCCGTAATTCGATGGGCGAGGACAACACCTTCGCACGCACCGCAACGGCTAGGCCGTACACGCGCCGCGAAGGCGGCATGCACGACGACAATGCCGAATTTGAACTGCCAGCCATTTTCAAGCCCGGTAATCACGGACCCTCCGAGAAACCCAACAATCTCTTCGGACGGTTGAGCGACGCACTAAAGCCCGCTGCCGGCCAAGAACCCGAGCGGTCGCGAACGGTCATCAGGTTTGAACCGGCTGCGGCGCGCATGATCGAGCCACCGCCTGCCATGACTGCGGCACAAGCGCCTCAGCCGGAGAGTGCATCGGAGCCGATGGTCTTGGCCGCGACAGACAATAGTAATATCAAGCGCGAGATGCCGTCGTTTTTCGATACCCGGCTCAACAAGCTTGGTGAGATGACGCGGCAGGCCAATGCTCCAAAGCCCGTTGAGCCACCGCAGCCTGCGCCGCAAGCTCTGGTGCCGCAGCAACCGCCGCCACTTCGTCCTGCGCAACACGCCGAGGCGGGTGGTGATATGGAGGACGCGGCTGCCCAGCTCTTGCGCCCCATCTTGAAGCAGTGGCTCATGGAAAACATGCCCAAGATCGTCGAGAAAGCTTTGCGCAGTGAAGCTCAAGAAGACTTCACGTCGCAGGGTATGCCGCAAGGCGGCCGCAAGCCGGGTCAATGAGAGAACACAACGGCTCGCGCAGGTGCTGCGCGGGTTGACAGCAGGGGAATGGGGGCCTTACGACCGACGTCAACAACGGTCATGAGCGAACCCCCACCCCCCCATGCTTCAACACCATGCTTGAAAAGACGTTTCAACCGGCCGAGATCGAGCCGCGCATTCATTCCGAATGGGAAAAGGCAGGCGCCTTTAAAGCCGGGCGCAGCGCCGCTGGCGGTAAAAACGCACCCTATGCGATCGTCATTCCGCCGCCCAACGTCACCGGCTCGCTGCACATGGGGCACGCGCTCAACAACACCTTGCAGGACATTCTCGTGCGCTTTGAGCGTATGCGCGGCCGTGATGTGGTGTGGCAGCCGGGCACAGATCATGCCGGCATTGCGACGCAGATGGTTGTTGAGCGGCAGCTTGCAGCAAATAAAGAGCCGGGGCGGCGTGAGCTTGGGCGTGAAGAATTTCTGCGCCGGGTTTGGGCTTGGAAAGACGAAAGTGGCGGCGTCATCGTCAATCAGCTGAAGCGCCTTGGCGCGTCGTGCGATTGGTCACGTGAGCGCTTCACGATGGATGAGGGGCTGTCCAAAGCCGTCGTCAAAGTTTTCGTGCAGCTCTACAATGAGGGGCTGATCTACAAGGACAAGCGCCTCGTCAACTGGGACCCTAAATTCCAAACCGCGATTTCCGATCTCGAAGTTGTGCAGATGGAGAAGCGCGGATCGTTTGCCTGGGTCAGCGGTGATCCGGAAAAGCCGTTTGATGAGGCCGCTCTCGGCAAGGCGCTCACTAAAGACCCGAGCGGGCAGATGTATTATTTCCGCTATCCGCTGACCAAGAAGGTCGCAGGATATGCGCACGATTACATCGTGGTTGCGACGACGCGGCCCGAGACCATGCTGGGCGATAGCGGCGTTGCCGTGCATCCCGCAGACGAACGATATGCGTCTCTCGTCAAAGCTGGCGCGACCGTGACGTTGCCGCTGGTTGGCCGCGTGATACCCATTGTGGCGGATGAGTATTCCGATCCGGCGAAGGGCACGGGTGCGGTGAAGATCACGCCAGCGCACGACTTCAACGACTTCGAAGTCGGCAAGCGTCATAATCTTCCGCAGATCAACATTCTCGACGCATTTGGCAGGATTGTTTCTCGACCCGGCGACCAACAGCTCAAGAAGTATCCGGTTGAAGGGCAGCCGAATGTAATTGCATCGGACCCCAAGGGCTCAACATTCGGACCGTCAGAATTGGGGCAAATTCCTCAGAATCTACAAGGGCTCGACCGCTTCGAGGCGCGCAAAAAGGTAGTGGCCGAGTTCTATGCGCTGGGCTTGCTCGAAAAGATCGAGCCGACAACGCACACCGTGCCGCATGGAGACCGCTCGGGCGTCGTCATTGAGCCGTGGTTGACGGATCAGTGGTACGTCAATGCCGCTGAAATGGCCAAGCCCGCGATCAAGGCTATTGAAACCGGCAAGACCGAGTTCATTCCGAAAAACTGGGAGAAGACCTATTTTGAGTGGATGAACAACATCCAGCCGTGGTGCATTTCGCGCCAGCTCTGGTGGGGTCATCAAATCCCGGCGTGGTACGGGCCTGATGGCACGTTTTTCGTGGCGGCCGATCAAGTCGAGGCGGCTGCGCTTGCGAAGGCTCACTATAAGAAGGCTGTTGAGCTCAATCGCGACCCAGACGTCCTCGACACCTGGTTCTCATCTGCGCTCTGGCCGTTTTCGACAATGGGCTGGCCGGACGAAACGGCCGAACTCAAAAAATACTATCCGACGTCTGTCCTCGTCACCGGCTTCGACATCATCTTCTTCTGGGTCGCCCGTATGATGATGATGGGCCTGCACTTCATGAAAGACGTGCCCTTTAAGGACATCTACATCCACGCCCTCGTCCGTGACGAGAAGGGGCAGAAGATGAGTAAGTCCAAGGGCAACGTCATGGACCCCTTGGTGCTAATCGACGAGTTCGGCGCCGATGCGCTGCGCTTTACGCTGGCAGCCATGGCGGCGCAGGGCCGCGACATCAAACTCGCCAAATCGCGCGTTGAAGGTTATCGCAACTTCGCGACCAAGCTCTGGAACGCGTCGCGCTTCGCTGAAATGAACGAGTGCGTCCGCCAGCCGGACTTCGATCCGCGCACGGTGACGAACACGATCAATAAGTGGATCGTTGGCGAAACCGAGCTGGCTGCGAAATCCGTCACGACCGCAATCGAAGCCTACAAATTCAACGACGCCGCCAACGCGGCCTATGAATTTGTCTGGGGCCAGTTCTGCGACTGGTACGTCGAACTGATCAAGCCACTGCTCGCTGGCGACGATGAAGAGGCTAAATCCGAGACCAGGGCTACAACAGCGTGGGTTCTGGATCAGATTCTAAAACTGCTGCACCCGTTCATGCCCTTCATCACAGAAGAGCTTTGGGCGCATATGGTCGAGCACGGAGTCGCCCGGCGGACGATCCTGTGCCTCAGTGAATGGCCAGTACTCGATGGGCTTGTCGATCAAAATGCTATCGACGAAATCAACTGGATCGTGCGGCTGGTGTCTGAAATCCGCTCGGTGCGCACCGAAATGAGTGTGCCGGCCGGTGCCAAAATTCCACTCGTCCTCGTCGGTGCGGATCAGGCGCTCAAAGAGCGGGCGCTGCGCAACGACGAAACGATCAAGCGTCTCGCACGCCTTGATGGGATTACCTTCGAGATGTCGGCACCAAAGGCGGCCGCATTGATTGTAACGGGTGAGACCACGGCGGCGCTGCCGTTGACCGGCATTATCGATATGGCTGCCGAGAAAAAGCGCCTTCAAAAGGCTATCGAAAGCGCAAACGGCGATCTCGCGAAAATGGACGCAAAACTTTCGAACCCGAGCTTCATGGAGCGGGCGAAGGAAGAAGCGATCGACGAAGCCAAATACCGCAAAGCTGAACTTGAAACCGAGATCAAACGCTTTTCGGCAGCTCTGAAGCGGCTAGGTGACTAGCGGGCAGCGGCCTTTGCTTTCGCCCAAAAGCTTGCTGGTGCTCTCGGCTGCCGCGCAATCGCGGCTTCGGCCGGCGTTATGAACCCGGTGCTCCACGAACGTCCAATCGCGCGGGGGGCGGTGCTGTGTGGTCCCGTGGCTCGTGGAAGACTCAAAAACTGCTGCGGCGCGATGTCAGCTGTCGTCAGATATTTGATGCGCAATTCCTTGAGCAGCCAACCCGTGCCGGTCAATTCGAGTTTGCCGAGATAGATGCGATTTTCATCGTGCTTGTCGGCCATATCGACTTCAAACGTGGTGAGGGACGTGAACTCTGCGCGCTTGACCCGGGCCCATGCCCGCTTGATGCGTTCCGTGATCGGTAGTGTCTTCGCCTCATCAACCGCACCCGTGTAGTCGCGGTAGGCTTTGCGCATCGCGAACAGCTTCGGCAGGCCTTCCGGTGTAATATAACCGTCGATGGCGCGGTTCATAGCGCCCGCACCCCAATACGCCTTGAAGCGCTGCCACATGCTCGGTTTTGCATCCGGCTGAGAAACGGGGTCGGGCAGGTCGAAGGCGAAGCGGCTCAGCGTTGGCCTCAGAGTTTCGCGCACGCCCGGCCAGTCGATCGCGCGTTCAAGATAGTCGGAATCGCCATTGCGCACTGCTTCGCGGATCGACCACGCCGTTACAAACGGAGCCGCGATGTAGCCCGAGATCGCCAATACAACGATCATGGCCTTCAAAACCAAACGCTTCATACAGTTTCCAGCGATACTGTGGCCCGTCCAGCCATTCGGTCTCTGGCCGGTTTCCGGTAAAAATCAGCAAGTTCCAGTAAGCACGACAATCGGGCTAACTTCTGACCATTTGCGGCTGAACCACGGCAGGTTGAATTTGACGCGGGAAACAGTTTTCCGTTGCAACGGCAATTCAAGGCCGATGATAGCTAGTCAACATCTGATGGCTTCACCGCTTCGATTGTTGAGCTGCAAATGCTTTTGAGCCCTTGCCAGCTTGCCGCGTCCAGCGCGGGCGTTGCCGGATAGTCTGGCTGGCTGCGCACAAGTGCTTCACGCTCAATGGTCGGCGGGTGCGTGCGCAAAATGTCGAATGGCTGCAGCGTCTTTGACGCCGTGTCTTCGCCCTCAATTTTCTCAACGCGCTTGAAGAAGTCGCCAAGGCCTTTATTTGCAATGCCTGCGTTTTTGAGCACCCGCAGCGCTTGCAAATCGGCGTCGTGTTCCGAGGCACGCGTATAGCCAAGTTGGGCGAGCAGCAGTCCAACGTTGGCGAGCGCGCCGCCCGATCCGCCGAGCATTAATTCAACCGTTGCAGCAAGGCCGACCGCGCGGATGATACCAGTCTCAGGGTGCAACTCGATGCCATGACCGATTTCGTGCGCCAGCACGCCCGCGACTTCGTCCGGGCTGCCAGCCTTTTCAATCAACCCGCGCGTCACGATGACATTGCCGCCCGGCACTGCAAAGGCATTCAAGAGTGACCAGTCATAGACGTAAACCTTGAACGGCTCCGGTGCGCCAGCGCCCTTCGACAGCCGTTC
>JAYUCQ010000065.1:0-15111 GCA_043740265.1 Hyphomicrobium sp. | reverse complement strand
TCTTCGATGAAATCGCCGAGGTGGCTGTCTTCTTCATCTCCAATCGGCGTTTCAAGGCTGATCGGCTCTTTGGCGATTTTCAGAACCTTGCGCACTTTTTCAAGCGGCATGGCGAGTTTTTCGGCCAACTCTTCCGGCGTCGGCTCGCGGCCGATTTCGTGCAGCATCTGGCGGCTGGTGCGCACGATCTTGTTGATCGTCTCGATCATATGCACGGGAATACGGATGGTGCGCGCCTGGTCGGCAATCGAGCGGGTGATCGCCTGCCGGATCCACCACGTCGCGTAGGTCGAGAATTTATAGCCGCGGCGGTATTCGAATTTGTCGACGGCCTTCATCAAACCGATGTTACCTTCCTGGATGAGATCGAGGAACTGCAAGCCGCGGTTGGTGTACTTTTTCGCAATCGAGATGACGAGACGCAGGTTGGCCTCGACCATTTCCTTCTTGGCCTGACGGGCTTCGCGTTCGCCTTTTTGCACGGCTTTGACGATGCGGCGGAACTCGGGAATCTCTAAGCCCGTGTCGGTCGCGAGCTGATGGATATCACCGCGAATGGTAATGATCTGGCCGCGTTCCTGCTTGACGAACGACGTCCACTTCTTGCCGTTCGTGCTCATGCGTTCGAGCCACGACTGATCGAGCTCGTTGCCGTAGTATTCGTCGATGAACAACTGGCGCGCGACGCCGTAGCTGTCGGCTAGACGCATCAGGCGGCCTTCAAGACCAATGAGGCGCTTGTTGATCGAATACAGCTGCTCGACGAGGCTTTCGATACGGTTGTTGTTGAGCGACAGAGACTTGACGTCGAGCACGATTTCATCGCGCAGCTTGTCATGCGTCTTTTGCTGCTGACGTGACCCTTGTTCGCCCGCAACCTGCTGCTCGAGCTTCTTGTCCTGCTGCTTGCGCAGTTTCTTGTACGTGTCGGCGATCTTGTCGAAGGTTTCGAGAACCTTTGGCTTCAATTCGGCTTCCATAGCCGCGAGCGACATGGCGTTTTCGAATTCGTCGTCGTCTTCGACGTCACCTTCGGGAGCGCCTGAAACCTGCGGTGCGCCGGGCGTCTCGTGGATCGCGATACCATCGGGACCGGCGTTCGGAACTTCCTTGCCCTCGGGACCTTCATAAGTGGCTTCGAGATCGATGATGTCGCGAAGGAGAATTTTGCCGTCGTTCAACTCGTCGCGCCAGATGATGATGGCCTGGAACGTCAGCGGGCTTTCGCACAGGCCCGCGATCATGGCTTCGCGGCCAGCTTCGATGCGCTTGGCGATGGCGATTTCGCCTTCGCGCGACAGCAGTTCAACCGATCCCATTTCGCGCAAGTACATGCGGACAGGGTCGTCGGTGCGCTCGGCTGGTTCGGATTTGGTTTCGGATTTGGCGAGTGCGCCCTGTGGGACAAGCGCGCGGCCTTCTTCCTCGTCGGGGGCCTCTTCGCTGTCTTCTTTTTCCTCGCCCTCTTCGGTTTCAACGACGTTGATGCCCATATCGGACAGCATGGCGTAGATGTCTTCGATCTGGTCCGAGGAGACTTCTTCCGACGGTAGAACAGCGTTTAGCTGGTCGAGTGTGACGTAGCCCTTGGCCTTGGCCGATTTCAGCAGCTTCTTGACCGCCTGATCCGAGAGGTCGAGGAGGGGACTGTCGCGCTCGGGTGTTTCCGCCGCTGCGTGGTCCTTGTCCTCGGTCTTTGCTGCCTGCTGTGCGCGTGCCATCCGCTGCTGTCCTTCGGTATCAAGAGCCCCTACCCTATGCGGGGAGAGGCTGTTTTTGCTTTGCCGGCCAGCTTGAACCGCAGGATTGCGGCACTCCGGCCTAAAATTTCGAACTCAGCGCCGCCCCGTTGGGAGCTAAGTGACGCTTCAACTGGCGCGTTTAACTTCAGTGTTGCGTGCTTCAACGCCCCCAACGGAGTCCAGGCTCTCGCCATCCAATTCGATGGCATCGAGCCGTGCGAACTCCCGTTTAATGTCGAGCAGGCGTGCTTCTGCCTCTGGTGTGCAATCGCGGTACCAAGCCTCCTCCGCGCTCTTGAGAGCAAGCGTCAAAGAACCCTCACGCTGCTGGAGCGCAAGAATGTGGTGCCAAGCGGTTGCAACCTCGGTGGTGGTAGCACTCTGTTCGGCGAAACGGTCGCTGGCGTGCGTAACCGTTCTCGCGACGAGGTCCACCACCTTGGCAACCCCAGATTTGGTCAATTGGGTGTGCAGAGTTGCGCTGTCAAGTGAAATCGTGCGGGCGTGGATGGCCAGAATCTCGTCGCGCAGCGCCGTTAGCGCCTTTGAGGTTAAGACGAGCTCGGCAAGTGCCTCGGAATCCTCATCAATCAGGTGAGGATGGTTAAGAACGGTTTTCAGGATCAGGGCTTCCCGCGGTGGTACCGGCTGAGACAACGACGACAGTTCGGGGCTGGCCGTGACCGCGAGGGGGGATTGGCCATCGAACCGCTTCCAGCGGGGCTCAGGACGGCCAGAGAGCCGCGCGCGCTCCTGGGCCTTCCAGTCGGGAGCGGACACGGGACGGGCGTAGGAGGTGCCTTTCTGGCCGTTTAAATTGGGGAGGGGATAAGTCCGCTTATCGCGGCCCATTTCACGGTTTTGGCGGCCGAATTGGTAAAGACGGTCACGCAGCTCGCGGTCGTAATGGCTGCGGACCGTCGGGTCGACGATTGTCGCGGCAAGGGCCTTGAGCCGGGTTTCGAGAGCGGCGCGCTGTTCCGGCGTTGCGGTCGGTCCGGCCTGCGTTTCACGGTCCCAAAGCATATCGATCAGCGGCCGGGTTTTATCGAGGACGCCGCCAAAAGCCGCTGGACCCTGCTGGCGAATGAGATCATCGGGGTCGATGCCGTCGGGAAGAAACGCGAAGGCGACGCTCATGCCGGGCTTCAAGTGCGGCAGCACCGTATCAACGGCGCGGAAGGCGGCTTTCTTGCCGGCGCTATCGCCGTCGAAGCAAAGGATCGGCTCGGGCACGATGCGCCACATCAGCTTGACTTGGTCTTCGGTCAGCGCCGTGCCGAGCGGCGCGACGGCCTCGCCAAAGCCGCCTTCGGTCAACGCCACAACGTCCATGTAGCCTTCAACCGCGATGATGCGATTACGGTCATGCGCTAAGGGCCGGGCGCGAGCGGCGTTGAACAGTACGCCACCTTTGTGAAACAGCGGCGTTTCCGGAGAATTCAGATATTTCGCCGGGGCATCCTTATCGAGCGCGCGGCCGCCGAAAGCGATGACGCGGCCCTTGGTATCCTGGATTGGAAACATCACGCGATTGCGGAAGCGGTCGTAGGGCTCTGGAATATCTTCGCCCGCAATCAGCATGCCCGAAGCTGCCATGTCGGTCAACGAGAACCCCTGCGCCTTCAAATGCTCTTTGATGGCGGAGCGTGAATTTGGCGCAAAGCCTAAGCGGAATGCCGCAAGTGTTTCCCGCTGCAATCCGCGCTTATCGAGATAGCGACGGGCTTCACCGCCCTGTCCACCTTTTAGGCTCTCCTCAAAGAACTTTGCCGAGGCTTCGAGCAAGCGATACAGCCGGTCGCGCTGATCTTCCTGTTCAACTGAACGCTCCGATTGCACGGGTATTGGAACACCGGCTTCACCGGCGAGCCGTTCGACGGCCTCGGGAAAATCGAGACCCTCGGTTTTCATCACGAACGAAAATATATCGCCGTGTTCGCCGGTCGCGAAGCAGTGATAAAAACCCTTCTGGTCGTTGACGAAGAACGACGGCGTCTTCTCGGTTTTGAAGGGCGACAAGCCGGCGTACTCGCGGCCCTTTTTCTTGAGCGCAACCTTACGGCCGACGACCTGGCTGACAGGTAATCGGGCGCGGATCTCGTCGAGAAGGCTCGGACTGAACCGCATCGCTGTCCTCAAGGTGCAGCGCCCGGGCGAAATGGTCACGAATCGCTGCTGAGGCAAATCCTTAGGTGATTCGCGCCAAGCCCCGGATTCTCCGGCGTCACACCGGCCCGCCTGTGCCCGATATCCACAGGGTGGGTTAGCCCAGAGCTGCTTTAACCGCCGCGCTGGCCTTTTGGAAATCCATTTGCCCGGCGTGCTTGGCTTTCAGGATCGCCATGACTTTGCCCATGTCTTTAGCGGATGCGGCACCGGATTCTTTTACGGCGGCAGCAATTGCGGCTGTCACGGCAGCGTCATCCATTTGGCTCGGCAGGTAAGCTTCAATGATGGCGATTTCAGCCTGTTCGATGGCAGCCAAGTCGGGGCGGTTGCCGCTCGTGTACTGCGCGATCGAATCACGGCGCTGTTTGACCATCTTGGTCATGACAGCGATGACGGCGGCATCATCCAGGTCTTTCTTGGTTTCAATTTCTGCGGTCTGAATGGCGGCGTTGATCAGGCGCAGCGTGCCGGTCCTGGCCTTGTCACCGGCTTTCATGGCCGTTTTGATGTCGCTCGAAATTTTGGCCTTCATGGCGGGTCTCCTTAAGTCTCAGGGGCCGGGTGTAGGCGGCTCCGCTGCGGCTCGCAAGTGCGCCTAAAACCAACGTCGAATGTCGCAGGCGGAGGAGCGCGCTGGGAATTGACCTCGAAATCCGGTTCCCCTAGGGTCCGGCGCAATTTGCAACCCGTCTCCCTGATGCATCCCAACACTGCTTTTGAAGGCGGCGCGGGAGTGGCTCGGGCGGCGCACGACGCCGAGGAACCTTGCCGCGATGAGCGCACCCGCCTCCCCACCCGCACCCCGTCCGGCGCCATGGACCGATGTCCCACTGACAGCGCGCTTGGTGCTTGACGACGGCACGGTGATTTCGGGCCGCGGAATTGGCGCAGTGGGCTCAGCCGTTGGCGAAGTCTGCTTCAATACCGCGATCACCGGCTACCAGGAAATTCTCACCGACCCGAGTTATGCCGGGCAGATCATCACCTTCACGTTCCCCCACATCGGCAACGTCGGCACCAACACAGAAGACAGCGAGACGTCGAACCTGGCGTCGCGGTCGGGCGTGCGCGGTGTCGTGCTGCGAGCCGATATCACGGACCCCTCGAACTATCGCTCAGTCGAGCATCTCGATGCCTGGTTGAAAGCGCGCGGCATCGCCGGCATCAGCGGGATCGATACGCGCGCACTTACAGCGCGTATCCGCGAGAAGGGTATGCCGAACGGCGTCATCGCGCACGAGCCGTCGGGCAAGTTCGACATTGAAAAATTGAAACAAGAAGCCAAGGCTTGGCCGGGTCTGCTCGGGCTCGATCTGGTACCGGACGTGACGACAGGACAAAGCTACACGTGGGACGAGATGCGCTGGGCCTGGGGCAAGGGTCACGTGCGCAATGAAAAGCCCGAGTTTCATGTCGTTGCCATCGACTACGGTTTGAAGACCAACATTCTGCGCTGCCTCGCGTCCTCGGGATGCAGGGTGACGGTGCTGCCGGCAACCGCGAAGGCAGAAGATATTCTGGCGCGTAAACCGGACGGCGTATTTCTGTCGAATGGTCCCGGCGACCCAGCAGAGACAGGCAAGTACGCTGTGCCCGAAATCAAAAAACTCGTCGCCAGCGGCAAGCCGGTGTTCGGCATTTGCCTTGGCCATCAGATGCTCGGCATCGCGCTGGGCGGCAAGACCAAGAAAATGCACCAGGGCCACCACGGCGCCAATCATCCGGTGAAAGATTTTACAACCAACAAGGTCGAGATCGTGTCGATGAACCACGGCTTCGCCGTTGATCGCGACAGCTTACCGAAGGGCGTTTCCGAAACGCATGTGTCGTTGTTTGACGGCTCCAACTGCGGTCTCGCGTTGGACGGCAAACCGGTGTTCTCCGTACAGCATCACCCCGAAGCCAGCCCCGGCCCTCAGGACAGCCATTATCTCTTCACGCGGTTTACGAACATGATGCGCGTGACCAGGGGCGAGAAGGTGATGAGAGAGCGTTAGGGCAAAGGTAAACGGCTTTAGCTGCGCCATATTTTGGGTTAGACTGAACCCATGAACGAGATCCGCCCAGTTTCCCGGCACCGCGCGACCACTCAGGCCGCCGAAGGTTTGCCGCGTCTCGCGTGGACTGTTGAGGAGTTCGACAGCCTCGCCGAACATGGCTTCTTAACAGAAGACGACAGGATTGAATTGATCGGCGGGGAACTGGTTCCAATGTCGCCCAAAGGCAACCGGCATGAAGTTGTGAGGGGCGATCTCGCACTATGGTTCTCACGAAATGTTTCGCTCAACACTAAAGTTTATGTTGAGCCAGGCTGGCGAGCTGACCTCACGAACTATCTGGAACCGGATATCCTGATCTTTCCAGACAGTCTCGGCCTCGGTGAATTGCCCGGGTCAGAGGTTCTGTTGGTCGTCGAGGTTGCGCACTCAAGCCTTGCCTATGACACTGGCCATAAAGCCAAGACATACGCGCGGCTTGGCGTGCGGGAGTATTGGGTCGTCAACGCGAAGACGTTGGAGACAATCGTGCATCTCGAACCCGGCGCAGAGGGGTATGGAAAAGTCTCGACCTTTGGCCCGAGCAAAACCCTCGCACCACTGGCGCTGCCAGACCTCACCGTCAGCCTGGGGGCACTGAAGATTGGGTAATTCAAAGTCGCGAACAGCATTTAGATCCCGAAGCCGGGTTGAACTGCCAGCGTGGCTGAAAATTATCCAACTGGTCTTTGTCCTCCTACTCGGCAGCTCGGGGACGATGCTAAACCGCGCATCCGCGTGCGTGATGTCTGATGGGTCGAGTAATAGGGCACAGGAAATTCGAAAGCGGTGGGGCTTTCAAGCTCACCCGTTGATAGGTCGAGCACTGCGCACGAGCGAACCTTGGGCTTTCGACCGCACAGAGCAAACCAGTTGCGGTGAAATATCAGAGATGTCCGATACTTTACTTGGATCGTCCATCGCATATGAGGACCGCATACTGCTAATCGGTGAGGCCCACGACAATGCGGAGCATCACCTTGTTCAGCGTGACCTTGTTGATTTTTCGCTTATGCGGAAGAATGAGCGCTTGCCAGTCGTCTTCGAACAATTCCGTGCCGATCAACAGGCGGCGCTGGATAAGTTCACTGAGACGAACAACAACCCCGCCCATGCGCGATCTGTGGCATTTCTCAAACGCCTCACCGGCTGGGAAAAATCGGGCTGGCAGCAATACAACTATGATCCGCTGTTGCAGGCCGCGATCGATGCCAAGCTGCCGGTATATGCCGGAGACGTGACGCGCGACGCTATCATGAAGGTCGCCAAGGAGGGCGAGGGGGCACTTCCCGCCGAAGACCGCGCGCGCTTGAAGCTCGACGTTCTGCTTGGCGCTAAACTCGACGACGCGTCGCTTTCTGAGATCGAAGAAGCGCACTGCGGAACGATGCCGAAGGAAGCCTTCACCGGCATGGCGTATGCACAACGCTATCGCGACGCGTCGCTGGCCGATGCCGTTCTCAAAGCCGCTGACAAACACGGCTCGGCCATCCTGATCGCGGGCAATGGCCACGTCCGCACCGACCGTGGCGTGCCCTGGTACATCCACCAGCGGGCGCCGGACAAAAAGGTTGTCTCGGTCATGCTTGTTGAGGTCGAGGACGGCAAGACCGACCCCGAAGCCTACGTGCCGCGCGATCCAGATGGCAAACCGGCGGCGGATTACATCATCTTCACGCCCCGGGCAGAACGCGGCGATCCGTGCGAGAAAATGCGGGCGAAAATGGGGAAATGAATCTTACCTGTCATCCCGGCATTTTTTGCCGGGACCCATCGGGCAGCAGTCCCAAGCCGGTCAATTTGGCTCTATGGTTCCCGGGGACGAGCCCCGGGATGACACCGTCCTGGTTGAAACCGCTCTCCCATAAACCTTTCAGAACTTTAAGATCGCGCTGGCCTCAAGTCCGCGTATAAGCCCGGGAAACAGTATTCTGGAGACCATCATGCGCCGGTTAGGTTTTGCTTTATTGAGTGTTGCGGCTTTCGCGCCGGTTGGTCTGGTCTCGACAGCGTTGGCCGATGATTGCACCAAAGACGTGCTCGCAGCTTTTGAAAAGCAGCGGACGTCGAAAGGCTTTCGCGTCGCCATGACCCAGCCAACCGCTGAAGGTCCGGCCGACATGACGGTTGATTATCTGCCGCCCAACAAAATGCTGCAGACCGTCAAGTCAGCGGCGATGGCGGGCGTTCAACAGACGATGCTGGTCGGCGACAGAGCCTTCGCCGGTTCTGAAGGCGCGTTCGAGGAACTGCTGCCGCAGTTCACGCAATCGATCGTCGCGGAAGTCGAAACCGCGTTGTCAAAACCGCAGGCCAATATCGGCAATTTCGAATGCGTCGGCAAAGCCACGTTCGACGGCAAGGAGCTGCTCGCATATCGCGCCGCCGATAAGGACATCAAGCCCGGCACGGATCCCGGTGACGTGCTGGCGCGCACGATTTACGTCGAACCTTCGAGCGGCCTTCCGGCCTACAACGTCGTTGGCGCTGTCTCGGGCAAGGGCGATCCGGTGATGAAAGTGGCTTACACCTATCCGACCGACGTCGTCATCGAAGTGCCGCAGGGCGCGCCGATGCAAAAGTCCCGCTAATTCCGTCAAGCCCGCTCGCCAACCGATAACAGGACCAGCATTCCATGCGCTTACTAACCCTTGGCATTATTGCTTTGATTGCAGCCGCGGCGCCGGCCCTCGCTGATCCTGCACCCGAAGGCACGCCGCCAGCCGCCGCCGGAGCCCCTGCTAACGCTCCGCCACCGGGCGTTATTCCCGGCGCGCCAGGTGCCAAGAAAAACGCCAACCCGTGCCGCGATGAGGTGGCGGACGCGCTGGCCAAGCTGCGCAAATCGTCGTGGTTCCACATGGCGACGAGCATGATCACGGAAAACGGTCCGACGACGATGGACGTCGACTATGTGCTGCCGGATAAAATGCACCAGAAGGTGACTCAGACGCTGACCAAGACCACATCGGAAGTGATCCTCGTCGGCGAAAAGGCCTGGGGCAATCAGGGCGAAGGCTGGCTGGAACTGCCCAACGACATTACTCAGACGCTGCGGTCGCAGATGTATGATAACGTTATACAAGAGCAGACCGACGTCGGCGAGTATGCTTGCAAGGGCCGGGTCCAGATCGAGGGCCGGGATGCACTGTCATATAAGCTTGAAGAAGAACCGATGAAGGATTCGGCCTCGCCCAAAAACGAAGCTTATCGCATGTTCTACGTCGATCCGACGTCGGGGCTGCCGGTCGGGAATGCGCTGCTGGCGCCGGGACGTGAAAAATCGCCTCTCTTTAAGGCGACCTACTCTTTCCCGCTTGACCTGAAAATCGAGCCGCCGCAGGACGTGAAACCGATCGCAGCTGAGGAAAAAAAATAGCCGGCTGCGGCGACGCGGCACACCGGCCTGCCCGTGAGCTCAAAAAATCTCTTCAGCCGTGTGGAAAGTCCCGGTCTGAGGCGCTGCGGCCTATAGCCAAACGAGCTTTGCCCGAATAAAAGCCCGGCTTATGCCCAAACGTACAGACATCAAATCCATCCTCATCATTGGCGCTGGCCCGATCGTCATCGGCCAGGCGTGCGAGTTCGATTATTCCGGAACCCAGGCCTGCAAGGCGCTGAAGGCGGAGGGGTACCGGATTATTCTGGTCAACTCCAACCCGGCGACGATCATGACTGATCCGGAGTTAGCGGACGCGACCTACATCGAGCCAATTACACCTGACGTGGTCGCCAAGATCATTGCCAAGGAACGGCCTGACGCGCTGCTACCGACGATGGGCGGACAAACTGCGCTCAACACAGCGCTGGCCCTGGCTGAAATGGGAGTGCTCGCCGAATATGGTGTTGAACTGATCGGCGCCCGTGCCGAAGCCATCGAAAAGGCCGAAGACCGCAAGTTGTTCCGCGAAGCCATGGACCGCATCGGGCTTGAAAATCCTCGCGCCGCTATTGCGTCCTCGCCTGCCATTCGCAACGCCGAGGGCAAGATCACCGGTTATGACCGCTCGGCCGGTTTTCTGGAAGCGATGACCGCTGTCGATAAAATCGGTCTGCCGGTCATCATTCGCCCCGCCTTCACAATGGGCGGCACTGGCGGCGGCGTTGCCTATAACCGCGAAGAGTTCGAATTGATCGCGCGGTCCGGCATTGACGCCTCGCCCGTCGGACAAATTCTGGTCGATGAGAGTCTCATCGGCTGGAAAGAATACGAAATGGAAGTGGTCCGCGATAAGGCGGACAACTGCATCATCATCTGCTCGATTGAGAACGTCGATCCGATGGGCGTGCATACGGGTGATAGCATCACGGTTGCGCCGGCGTTGACTCTCACAGACAAAGAATTCCAGATCATGCGCGACGCCTCGCTGGCGGTGCTGCGCGAGATCGGCGTCGAGACCGGCGGATCGAACGTGCAATTCGCCGTCAACCCGGCGGACGGCCGCCTGGTTGTCATTGAAATGAACCCGCGCGTGTCGCGGTCATCCGCCTTGGCTTCGAAGGCGACCGGGTTCCCGATTGCCAAGGTCGCCGCTAAGCTGGCCGTTGGCTACACGCTTGACGAGATCAAGAACGACATCACCGCGGGCGCGATGCCGGCCTCATTTGAACCAACGATCGATTATGTCGTCGTCAAAATTCCGCGCTTTGCCTTTGAAAAATTCCCAGGTGCCGATTCAACGCTGACAACGGCGATGAAGTCTGTCGGCGAAGCCATGGCCATTGGCCGGACATTTGCGGAAAGCCTGCAAAAGGCACTGCGCTCAATGGAGACAGGGCTCTCCGGCTTTGATGACGTGCATCTCGAGGGTCTCGGCCAGGGCGACGATAAGAACGTCGTTCGCGCCGCCGTATCGCGCCCGACGTTTGACCGGCTGTTGAAGGTCGGCCAGGCCTTCCGTCTCGGCTTCAGCCAGGAAGAAGTGCACCAGTTCTCAAAAATCGATCCGTGGTTCTTGGATCAGATCAAGAGCATCATTGATACCGAAGCCCGAGTCATCGCCCACGGCCTGCCAAAGTCGGCGTCGCAAATGCGGGCGCTGAAGGCGATGGGCTTTTCGGATGTGCGGCTGGCCAAGCTTGCCAAGATGAGCGAAGCCGACGTCCGCGCCGCCCGCAAAGCGCTGAAGGTCGAACCGGTTTATAAACGCATTGATACGTGTGCGGCAGAATTCGCGGCACCGACGGCCTACATGTACTCGACCTATGAATCCGGTCTCGTCGATGAACCAGTCTGCGAAGCGAAGCCGACGGCCAAAGACAAAATCGTCATCCTCGGCGGCGGCCCGAACCGTATCGGCCAAGGCATCGAGTTCGATTATTGCTGCTGCCATGCGTGCTTCGCGCTGACGGCGGCTGGCTATGAAACCATCATGATCAACTGCAACCCGGAAACCGTATCGACCGACTACGACACCTCCGACCGGTTGTACTTCGAGCCGTTGACCGCCGAAGACGTGCTCGAAATCATTCGCACTGAGAACGCCAACGGCAAGGTCAAGGGTGTCATCGTACAATTTGGCGGCCAGACGCCGCTGAAGCTCGCAAGCGCTCTCGAAGAGGCCGGTGTTCCGATCCTTGGCACCTCGCCGGACGCCATCGATCTCGCCGAAGACCGCGACCGGTTCAAGGCGCTCATCGATGAATTGAAATTGTCGCAACCCAGAAGCGGTATTGCCAAAGCGCCAATCGAAGCCCGCGCTGTCGCCGACCGCATCGGTTATCCGGTTGTCATCCGTCCGTCTTACGTGCTCGGCGGCCGGGCGATGGAAATCGTCTATGATGGCGCAGAAGTTGATCGCTACATTCAGCGCTTGTCGGCAACACTCGACAATCCGTCCGAACTTGTGGTCTCCGCCAAGCGGCCGCTGCTGATCGACAGCTATTTGACCGATGCCGTTGAAGTCGATGTCGATTGCCTTGCAGATGGCAAGGACACCTTCGTCGCCGGTATTATGGAGCACATCGAAGAGGCCGGTATTCATTCCGGCGACAGCGCCTGTTCGCTGCCACCGTATTCGTTGTCGCCGGAAATCATAGCAGAACTCGAACGCCAGACAAAGGCGCTGGCGATTGCGCTTAAAGTCGTTGGCCTCATGAACGTGCAGTTCGCGATCAAGGACGGACACGTCTATATTCTTGAAGTCAATCCGCGGGCATCGCGCACCGTGCCATTCGTTGCCAAGGTTATTGGCCTTCCGGTCGCAGCGATTGCAGCACAGATCATGGGCGGCAAGTCTCTCGCTTCGTTCAACCTCAAAAAACCTGATTACGATCACATCGCCGTCAAGGAAGCCGTGTTCCCGTTCGCGCGCTTTCTCGGCGTCGATCCGATCCTTGGGCCTGAGATGCGCTCGACCGGCGAAGTCATGGGCATCGACCGCGATTTCGCTATGGCCTTCGGCAAGAGCCAGATCGGTGCAGGGCAGAAATTGCCGGCGTCAGGCACGGTGTTTGTCTCCGTCAAAGAAAGCGACAAGGCTCGCATCGTCGCGCCCGTCGCCGAACTCGCCGGCATGGGCTTCAAGGTGATCGCCACCCGCGGCACCAAGCGCCTGCTCGAAGCCAACGGCATTGCGTGCGACGCCATCAACAAGGTTTTAGAAGGCCGTCCGCACGTCGTCGACGCTATAAAAAATGGCGATATTGCGCTCGTTTTTAATACCACCGAAGGCTCCAAAGCCTTGAGCGACAGCAAGGACATCCGCCGCTCGGCCTTGCTTCATCACGTCCCCTACTATACAACCTTGGCGGGGGCGGTGGCCGTCACACGAGCCATCAAGGCGCTGAAATCCGATACGTTGCAGGTTGCCCCTTTGCAGAGCTTCACGCACCGGTGAGTTTGCCTCGGGTGCGGCTGAAGGGGCGTCGCTTTTGCGCCGCCAATTCAGTTTTCTGCGATGCGGGTTCTTTGTAGAGCGGGCTCTGTGTGCCCACGTGTGTGCAGTAGTCCTAACATGCGCATGAGTTTCAAGCTGGCTGAGTGGGCCGGCAGACGGACCGAATTGAGACGTTGGAGATGACTATGGAACGGGTGCCGATGACCATTGCGGGTTTCGCCCACCTTGAGGTGGAGCTGCAGCGTCTCAAGGCTGTTGAGCGTCCGCGCATCATTGCCGCCATTTCCGAAGCCCGCGCCCACGGCGATTTGTCGGAGAACGCCGAGTATCATGCCGCCAAGGAGCAGCAGGGCTTGAACGAAGCGCGCGTTGCCGAACTGGAAGACAAAATTGGCCGCGCCGAGGTCATCGATACGTCGAAGCTTTCGGGCGAAACGGTCAAATTCGGCGCCACGGTTTCGTTGTCGGATGACGATAACGGCGAAAAGGTCAAATATACCATTGTTGGCGATCTCGAAGCCAACCTGCGCGACGGCAAGATTTCGATCTCATCGCCCATCGCGCGGGCTTTGATCGGCAAGGTCAAAGGCGACAGCGTCGAAGTCACCACGCCCAAAGGCTCGCGCTCATTCGAAGTGCTGAAGGTCGAGTGGAAGTAGCGCCGCCGCTGCCGGAAATCCCGCTCGCGCCGCGCCGCCGTTCGTGCTCGCCCTTTCGCTATGAACTCGCTGCCATGTCGTGAGCAATGACGATCTTGCCGAAATGTTTGTTGCTGGCTTGATAGGCGAAGGCGTCGCGCGCCTCGGCAAACGGAAACACCTTATCGATGACCGGCTTGATGGCGTTGACCGTCATTGCCTGAGTGAGGTCCGCGAGGTGCTGACGGCTGCCGACGTAGACGCCGTGCAGACGGACTTGCTTTGCTAACACCTGGAACAGGCTGATCTGGCTCTGTACGCCGGATAAGATTCCGATGACCGCAATGCCACCGCCAATGGCCGCTGCCGATAGAGATTTTTCAATCGTCCCCGTGCCGCCGACTTCGACAATGATATCGGCGCCGTGGCCATTCGTGAGCTTGCGCACTTCTTTGTCCCAGTCCGGATGCGTCATGTAATTGATGCCGTAATCGGCTCCGAGCGATTTGGCGCGGGCAAGTTTGTCATCGCTTGACGAGGTCGCGATCACCTTGGCGCCCGCCATTTTGGCGAGTTGCAGCGCAAAAATCGAGACGCCACCCGTGCCCTGAACAACGACCGTCTGGCCCGGTCGCAGTTTGAACGTATCGAACAGCGCGTACCAAGCGGTCACGCCGGCGCACGGCAGCGTTGCGCCCTCTTCAAAGGACATTGAAGCTGGCAGCGTAACAAGTGAGTTTGCCGGTAAAGCCGCGTATTCGGCCAGCATGCCAGGCGCAAACGCGCCGCCAAGGGCCGCTCTCAATTGATCAGGTGACGCTGCGCCGCCGATCCACGTTGGGAAGAAATTTGCGGCGACGCGGTCACCAACTTTGACGTCCGTGACGCCGGTGCCGATTTCAACAACTTCGCCCGCACCATCTGAGACGGGGATACGCCCCGTCATGTCATGGCCCGGTCCATACAGCGCGCTGGTTGTCAGATGATCACGATAGTTCAGCGACGATGCGCGGACGCGGATCAGGGCTTCACCGGCCTGCGGCTGAGGCCGCGCGATTTTTGCCAGGTTCAGTGCGGACGGTCCGGCTTCGCGTTCAAGAACATAGGCAGACATCATAACAGCCATTGTCGGGTTCCTTTAAACGGCATTTGAAATTTGAGGTTACCCTGTAACGCTGATCGGTATACCGGGTTCTCGCTTGGCGCGACGGATGGTCAAAAAGGTTTTGACGCTGGCGACGTTCGGCGCCGACGTGAGTTCGTGCAGCACAAAATCCTGGAAGCTCGTCAGGTCGCGCGCAATACATTTCAACATGAAATCGCTTTCACCCGAGAGCATGTGGGCTTCGCGGACAAGCTGCCAGCCGAGCACGCGGTTTTCAAAGGCGCGCAAATCGGCTTCAGCTTGGTTGTGCAAACGAACCATCGCAAACGCCGTCAACGGGTAGCCAAGCGCGCCTTCATCGACGAGTGCGGTATAACCTGAAATCAGGCCTGCTTCTTCCAACGCCCGCACCCGGCGAAGGCAGGGTGGCGCGGACAGGCCGATCTTCGTCGCCAGCGCGATATTGGTTATGCGGCCGTCGGCTTGCAGTTCTTTGAGAATGCGCCAGTCGGTTGCGTCGAGGACGAGGGGCATAAAAGGCGTAGGTCCCGCAATAGACTAAATGCAGAGCTGAGGGGG